>DASZYM010000114.1:0-2487 GCA_035545355.1 Dongiaceae bacterium | reverse complement strand
GACCCGGCCTATGTCCGCGCCGATGCCAAGCTCGACCATGCGATCGAGAACCTGGTCGATGGCGCGATGTTCAATTCCGGCCAATGCTGCTGCGCCATCGAGCGCATCTATGTGCATGAGAGCCTCTACGACAAATTCGTCGATGGCTTCGCCGACCTCACGCGCAAGTACAAGCTCGGCAATCCGATGGACAAGGAGACGAACCTCGGGCCGATGGTGCGCACTTCCGCCGCCGAGTTCGTGCGCGGCCAGATCGCCGATGCGATCCGCGCCGGCGCCAAGTCCCTGGTCGATCCCAAGAGCTTCGCCGCCGACAAACCTGGCACGCCCTATCTCGCCCCGCAGGTGCTGGTGAACGTCGATCACAAGATGTCGGTGATGTCCGAGGAGAGCTTCGGCCCGGTCATCGGTATCATGAAGGTGAAGTCCGACGACGAAGCCGTGCGCCTGATGAACGACAGCAAATACGGCCTGACCGCGGCGCTCTGGACCATGGACGAAGCGGCGGCGAAGAAGATCGGCGACCAGATCGAGACCGGCACGGTCTATATGAACCGCTGCGACTATCTGGATCCGGCCTTGGCCTGGGTCGGCGTCAAGGATTCCGGCCGCGGCGCCACGCTCTCCCGCGTCGGCTACGAGATGCTGACGCGGCCCAAGTCGTTTCATCTGCGGACGCAGATTTGAACCAGATGTCAGATGTCGGATTTCAGATGTCAGAGGAGAACGCCCACGCAGCGTGTTCCCCTGTTCATCTTCTGACATCTGACATCTGACATCTACCGCCATGTCTGAGCTCGACCACGCCGATGTCGTCATCATCGGCGGCGGCGTGGTCGGTTGCGCCATTTTCCGCCGGCTGGCGATTGCCGGGCTGAAACCGCTGCTGCTGGAACGCGGCGCCGACATTCTCTCCGGCGCCAGCAAGGGCAACAGCGCCATCCTGCATACCGGCTTCGACGCGCCGACCGGCTCGCTGGAAGTCGCCTGCATGCAGGCCGGCTACCGCGAATATCTCGAGATCCACGGCCACCTGAACCTGCCGCTGGTCGAGACCGGCGCTTTGGTCGTCGCCTGGGATGAGGTGCAGATGCAGCGCCTGCCCGACATCGTCGCGCAGGCCCATGCCAACGGCGTCGCCGACGTCGCGCAGATCTCCCGCGACGAAGTGCGTCGCCGCGAGCCGGGCCTCGCCGGGCACGCACTCGGCGCCGTCCATGTGCCGCGCGAGCATCTGATCGATCCATGGTCGGCGCCGCTCGCTTATGCGCTGCAAGGCATCGCCCATGGCGGCCGAATCCGCCGCAACTGCACGGTGACCAGCGGAAAGTTCCACGGCCGCTGGTCGCTGGAGACCGAGCAAGGGACGATCGAAGCCGGCATCGTCATCAATGCCGCCGGCAATCACGGCGACACGGTCGAAGAGTTCTGTCGCCCGAGCCCGTTCAAGGTGACGCCGCGGAAGGGCCAGTTCGTGGTCTTCGACAAGCCGGCGGCGCAGCTCATCAAATCCATCATCCTCCCCGTCCCGACCGAGCGGACCAAAGGCATCGTCATCTGCCGCACCGTGTTCGGCAATGTGATCGTCGGGCCGACCGCCGAGGACCAGGAGGAACGCGATCGCGCCGAGGTCGATCACGACATGCTGGAAATGCTGATCGCCAAGGGCCAGGAGCTGCTGCCGGGCTTGCGGGATATCGGCGTCAGCGCGCTCTATGCCGGTCTGCGTCCGGCAACCCAGTTCAAGGATTATCAGATCGAGGCGCTGCCGGATCGGAGCTGGATCACCGTCGCCGGTATCCGCTCGACCGGGCTCACGGCGGCGCTCGGCATCGCCGCTTATGTCGCCGATCTCTATTCGAAGAACTTCAAACCACTCGCCGGTGCCGCGCCGATCTGGACGCCGGTGCCCAATCTCTGCGAGGAGCGCCCGCGGCCTTACCTGGAGAATGGCAGCGACATCGTCTGCCATTGCGAATGGGTGACGCGCGGAGAGATCGTCGCCGCGCTCGACGGGCCACTGCCGGCCGGCGATGTCGGCGGCTTGAAACGGCGCACCCGCGCCATGATGGGCCGCTGCCAGGGCTTCTATTGCAGCGCCAATGTCGCGGCGCTTGCGCAAGACAGGTTGAAGCTGTGATCGCGCGCGATGTCGTGATCCTGGGCGCCGGTCCCGCCGGACTCGCCGCGGCAGCGGAGCTGAAGCGCCTCGGCTTGCGCGACATCGCGATCATCGACCGCGAGGCGGAGCCTGGCGGCATCCCGCGCCATTGCGGTCATTTGGGTTTCGGTCTGCGCGAGTTCCGCCGACTGCTGACCGGTCCGCAATACGCCCGCGCCATCGCCGAGGCCGTCGATACGGTGAGCACCGGTGTCACCGCCTTGCGCCTGGAGCCGGGCGGCATCGTCCAGGCGACGGGACCGCATGGCGGCGAAATCTATCGCGGCAAGGCCGTGCTGCTGGCGATGGGCGCCCGCGAGACGCCG
>DASZYM010000113.1:0-2532 GCA_035545355.1 Dongiaceae bacterium | reverse complement strand
CTGGCGCATTCCAAGCTGCGCGCCTGCTCGGTCGGGCCGGAACTGATGACCGGCGCCCTGCCGGAGCATCTCGCCGGCGAAAGCCGCCTGTTGCGCGGCGGCAAGACGATCTGGGCCAAGCCGTTCCTGAGCGGCGAGAGGAACATGTCCCACACCGTCGCGAACCTGGAATACCACCATTTCAAATATGCGCAGTTCCGGCGGCCCGGCGACGTGCATATCCACTTCTTCGGCGCCGCCACGCTGAGCTTCGCCGACGGGATCAGGACCGAGCCCGGCGACGTCTTCGAGATCGAGATGAAGGCGTTCGGCGCGCCGCTGCGCAATCCGCTCGGCCGACCGGCCAGCGACGGCTTCGCCTATGGCGGCGTGGCGGCGCTTTAGACGGCCATGAGCATCGCCGGCATCTTCGCCGACTGGGGCACCACCAACCGGCGGGCCTGGGCGGTGGACGGTGCCGGCACGGTGCTCGACCGGCGGCAGGACGATCGCGGGCTGCTCGGGGTCAAGGCCGCCACCGGATCGGCGGAAGGCGCTTTCGAGGCGTCGTTCCGCGACTTCGTCGGGGACTGGCTGGCGCAATCGTCCGGCGCACCGGTCCTGATGGCCGGCATGGTCGGCAGCAAGCTCGGCTGGCGCGAGGCGCCCTATGTCGAAACACCCGCCGCCTTCGCCGATCTCGCGCGGCACATGGTCGAGCTCGGGCCGCTCGACGGCCATCCGATCCGCATCGTGCCCGGGCTGGTCTGCCGCGCGAGCGGTATGCCGGACGTCATGCGCGGCGAGGAGACGCAGCTCTTCGGCCTCTGGCTCAAAGACCGCGCCGATCGGCTCTGCGTCCTCCCCGGGACGCATTCCAAATGGGTCGAGATCGAGGGCGACGGTGTCGCGTCCTTCCGCACCTACATGACCGGCGAGGTCTTCGCCAATCTCTCCGGCACCGGCACGATCGCGCAGTTGATACGCAAGGACGCGCCGCACGACACGGCGGCGTTCAAACATGGCCTCACGGCTTCCGAAGGACAAAGCGCCGGCGGCTTGCTGAACCGGCTGTTCAGCGCCCGCACGCTCGGCCTCTTCGCCGAGCTGCCGGGCGAGGCGATCGGTTCGTATCTCTCCGGCCTGCTGATCGGCGCCGAATTGCGCGATGCGCTGTCCCGCGCCAAGCCGATGGCGCCGATCGCGGTGATCGGTTCGTCGCGCATGAATGCGCTCTATCTGGAAGCGCTGGCACTGCTCGGCGCCGCTGCCGAAGCGATCGACGGCGACACCCTCCTCCGCCCCGCCTTGCTGGAGATCGGCCGTCAGGCCGGATTGCTGTAACGGAACGCGCGTGCTCCCCTCTTCTCCCTCTCCCCAACGGGGTGAGGGCATAGGCGATCGGCCAAGCCTTGGCCTGACGCAGTTGGTGGATCACGCCATGACGCACAAAGCAGGGGCCAGGATTTGTCTTGCCAAAGAACAAATAGAGAACTATACTACATCCTGCGCCTTGCCGTCTGAATGGCAGCGCAGTCGCGGCACGGTCTCGCGCTCCGCGCCGGCACCGGTACATCTCCAACTTACACAGGACTTAACCAGATCGAAGATTCGCGGGGTCCCCGGAAGATCGGATCAGCCCTGCATCATCAAAGGCTTAGGAGGATTTCCGCCGTCGAGGGCGGTTATGTCGACCTGAGGGGTGGAGGCCGCTTCTACTCGCCGGGCGCCGGCTGATGCACGGCCACCGGCTCGTGGCGCAGCAGGCCGGCCAGGCGCTCGAAGTAGATGTAGATCACCGGCGTGATGTAGAGCGTCAGAAGCTGCGACACCATCAACCCGCCGACGACGGCCAGGCCCAGCGGCTGGCGCAGCTCGGCGCCGGCGCCATGGCCGAGCGCGATCGGCAGCGTGCCCATGATGGCCGCCATCGTGGTCATCATGATCGGCCGGAACCGCAGCAGGCAGGCTTCGTGGATCGCCGCTTCGGGTGCCGCTCCGTCGCGTCGTTTCTCCAGCGCCACGTCGATCATCATGATCGCGTTCTTCTTCACGATGCCGATCAGCATGACGACGCCGATGATGGCGATGACGTCGAGGTCGTGGCCGAACAGCATGAGGGTCAGCAGCGCGCCGAGCGCCGCCGCGGGCAGGCCGGAGAGGATGGTGATCGGGTGGATGAAGCTCTCATAGAGGATGCCCAGCACCACGTAGATGACGAAGACCGCGGCGCCCAGCAGCAGGCCCTGGCCGTTGAGCGAATCCTGGAAGACCTTCGCGGTGCCCTGGAAGCTGCCGGAGACGCCGGCCGGGAGCTTCATGTCGGTCTCGAGCTTCTTGATGGCGGTCGTCGCCTGGCCCAGCGACACGCCGGGCGCCAGGTCGAACGAGATGGTGACGGCGGGAAGCTGGGACTGGTGCTGCACGCTCAACGGACCGGCCTGGCGCCGGATGGTCGCGACCGAATCGAGCGGCACCAGGGTCCCGGAGCTGCTGTGGACATAGATGCGCGACAGCACGTTCTCGCTGACGTTCTGCGGCTGGATCGATTCG
>DASZYM010000112.1:0-10684 GCA_035545355.1 Dongiaceae bacterium | reverse complement strand
CCTTGAAATACCACCCTTTGGTTCTCTGATATCTAACCGCGTCTGGTGAAACCCGGACCGGGACCCTGCATGGTGGGTAGTTTGACTGGGGCGGTCGCCTCCCAAAGAGTAACGGAGGCGCGCGATGGTGGGCTCAGGCTGGTCGGAAATCAGCCGTCGAGTGCAATGGCATAAGCCCGCCTGACTGCAAGGCTGACGCGCCGAGCAGAGACGAAAGTCGGTCATAGTGATCCGGTGGTTCCACGTGGAAGGGCCATCGCTCAACGGATAAAAGGTACGCTGGGGATAACAGGCTGATCTCCCCCAAGAGTCCACATCGACGGGGAGGTTTGGCACCTCGATGTCGGCTCATCACATCCTGGGGCTGGAGCAGGTCCCAAGGGTATGGCTGTTCGCCATTTAAAGTGGTACGTGAGCTGGGTTCAGAACGTCGTGAGACAGTTCGGTCCCTATCTGCCGTGGGTGTTGGAGTATTGAGAGGATTTGCCCCTAGTACGAGAGGACCGGGGTGAACGTACCTCTGGTGTACCGGTTGTCGCGCCAGCGGCATCGCCGGGTAGCTATGTACGGAAGGGATAACCGCTGAAAGCATCTAAGCGGGAAACCCGCCTCAAAACCAGTACTCCCCATGAGAGCCGTGAAAGACCATCACGTCGATAGGCCGGGTGTGGAAGCGCAGCAATGCGTGGAGCTAACCGGTACTAATCGCTCCATTGGCTTGATCCGAGGCTCGGCCTCGGCACCCTCAGCACTTTCAGTAATCGAATCAGAACATCTGATATCTGCCTTGCGATGACCTGGTGGTCATGGCGAGAGGTCAACACCCGATCCCATCCCGAACTCGGACGTGAAAACTCTCAGCGCCGATGGTACTCCGTCTCAAGACGTGGGAGAGTAGGTCGCCGCCAGGTCTTCTCAAGGCGGATCAATAAACGCATCCGATCGCAATGCACCGGCTCGCAATCACGCGGGATGGAGCAGCCCGGTAGCTCGTCAGGCTCATAACCTGAAGGTCGCAGGTTCAAATCCTGCTCCCGCAACCAGCCTCACACAACACGCATCCGATCACCCCCACAAAGCAAAACACCCCGAACCAACCGGGCGCCTGGCGTTGCTGCGCGTGATCGGATCGGGCGGATCGGTCAGTCGCCGGATAGTGCGTGCAGGATCTTCGTCGCGCGTTCGGCGACCTGGCGCGCGGCGCGGCTCAGGGGGCGCTGGTGGCCGGTCATCAGCACCATGCGCCGCGTGATGTAGGGGTTGCGGATCACGCTGCTGGCAAAGCGGCGGTCGTGGCGCTCCTCCCGGATGACATGGGAGGCTTTCACCATCTTGCAGCCGCACAGGATGATCATCTGCTTGTGCACGACGGTCGAATAGGCATCGGCCGTGATGTTGAGGGTGATCTTCATCCGCCTGGCGATGCTGTCGACGATCTCGCGCAGAGCATGCGTGCGTGCCGGCAAGACGAGCGGGAAATCCGCGAGCTCCTTGAAGTCGATCTCGGGCGGCGGGTTCCAGTCTTCGGCGAGGCCGAGCAGGGTCAACCGGGAATCCACGAGAGCGGGCCCCTTGTCGGGCTCGCCCTCCCAATACCGGCTGTAGATGCCGATATCGATCGTGCCTTCGGCCAGCCATCGTTCTGTCTGCCCGCTGAAGCCTTCGTAGATCTGCAACTTCACGCCGGGCAGCTCATCCCTGAGTTGATTCATCAGCGCCGGCACCACCGGCTCCATCAGCGATGGCGGAAGCGCGATCGACACCGCGCCTCTGGGTTGACGGCTGATCGCCCGCAGATCCTCGTTGATCCGGTCCGCCTCCTGCAGCAGGAAAGTCGCGCGCGACAGCGCCTCTTCGCCGAATTCGGACAAGGTGATCCCGCGACCGGTTCTGTAGAACAGCGGTACGCGCCACTCCGTTTCCAGCTCGTCGATGATGCGGCTGACGGTCGGCTGCGCCAGGCCCAGCGACACAGCAGCTCTCGTGAAGCTTCCCAATTCCGACGCGCGGACGAAGACGCGCAGCTTGGCCAAGTCCATCAGGACCCATCCGAATTGTGGATAGCGGATATTCATAGCATGTGATGGACGACCGCCCAAGGGGCCGTTTAAGTCCGAGGAAACGGGACAGAGATTCTCGGGCCGGCAAAAAATGATGGGAGGAAGCGCAATGTTTCTCGACAGGAAGATCGGCATCACCGGCTGCATCGTCGGGCTGTTGATGGCCTCGGCCGCATCCGCGGATACCCAGGTCGTCCGGTTTCTGACCGACGAATCCGATCCGTTGAGCGTCAAGTTCTACAACCAGGCGATCAAGGACTTCGAAGCCGCGAACCCCGACATCCGGATCGAGATGGAGGCGGTCAACACCGACGGGCTCCTGCAGAAGAAGCTCGCGTCGATGAACGCGAAGACGATGCCGGAGATCTTCAAGATCTTGCCGGAGGAGCTGAGCGAGTTCGCGCGCAAGGGCACGATCGTGCCGGTGGACGACATCCTCGACCAGATCGGGCGGGATGACTACGTGCCGGGCTCGCTGATCCCGATCGAGGGCAAGACCTACAACATTCCCTATACGATGGGTAACAGCGGGATCGCCTGGGTCCGGGACGATCTCTTGAAGGCCAAGGGGCTGGCGACCCCGAAGACCTGGGACGACGTCAAGCAGGTTGCGAGCAAGCTGACCGAGAACGGCACATACGGCTTCGTTTTCCCCGCCGGCAAGAACCGCGTCGATGCGCAGTTCCTGTCGCAGCTGATCTGGAGCGCCGGAGGGACCTATTTCGACAAGGACTTGAACGTCACGTTCAACAATCCGGCGACCGTGCAGGCGCTGACCTTCCTGAAGGAGATGGCGCAATATTCGCCGCCGGGCATCGGCTCGTATTCGGCCGGCGACATGATCAACAGCTATCTCACCGGCAAGATCGGCATCGATATCTACAATCCCCGGGTCATTGCCAACGCCGCCTCGAGCGCGCCGGACGTGTTCAAGAACACCAGCGCGGCCTACCTGCCGGTCGGCCCGGCAGGGGTGGGCGTGGTGTTTTCCAGCGCGAACAGCTACGCCTTGGCATCGGAAGCGGTCGGCGCCAAGAATCTCGACGCGGCGCGCAAGTTTCTGAAATACATCGTCACCGGCGACCGGCTGAAGGACTTCTCGCTGACGGTCTATCCGCATCTGATCCCGCCGCTGAAGAGCGTGCAGAAGGATGTGATCGCGGCGGGGGCACCCACCTTGGGCGGCCGGCCGGAGATCGCGAGCGTCTCCTTCGATACGTCGAACTCGCTCGACTTCCTGACCGAGGCCGGGGCCGTGATCAAGGACGGCAAGATCACGCGCTCGGGCGTGGTCAATCCCTATATGGGCCCGATCGTGGCCCGGCTCATTCCGGCGGAAGTCGTGCAGCGCGTCATCCTGCAGGGTGAGGATCCGGCCGAAGCCGCAGCCTGGGGCCAGAAACAGATGCAGGCCGTGGTGGACGATCTGAAGAAGTAGGCGGACGATCGCGCGGCGGCCGTGGTCGTCGCGCGGCCGCCGCTCTTTTCCGCTCGGCCGGCGATGGCGACAGAGCTGTCTCCGCGAGATCGTCCAGTGACCCTTTGGGATTGTCGCTATGGCGCATGTTGAAGTCAGGCAGGTCAGCAAGATCTTCGCCGACCATACTGCAGTGTCGAACGTCAGCCTGACCACGGCGGACGGCGAGTTCGTCGTCCTGCTGGGCCCCTCTGGCTGCGGCAAGACCACCCTCCTGCGGATGATCGCCGGACTTGAACTGCCGACCTACGGCGATGTGTTCATCGGCGACCGGCGGGTGACCCGGCTGCAGCCGAAGGACCGCAATGTTGCGATGGTCTTCCAGAACTATGCGCTGTATCCGCATCTGTCGGTCTATGAGAACATCGCTTTTCCTCTGCGCGTCCGCGGCGCGAACAACAAACTGACCGACGAGAAGGTCAAATGGGCGGCCGAGCTGGTCGGACTCACCCGCCTGCTCAAGCGCAAGCCGCGGCAGATGTCCGGCGGCGAGCGGCAGCGGACGGCGCTCGCGCGCTCCCTGGTACGCGATCCGCAAGTCTTCCTGCTGGACGAGCCGCTGTCGAACCTCGACGCCAAGCTCCGCCATTCGGCGCGCGAGGAGCTCCGCCAGTTCCAGGACCGCGTCGGCGTCACGTCGCTCTATGTCACCCACGACCAGGTCGAGGCGATGGGGCTCGGCGATCGCATCGTGGTGATGGAGGCGGGGTCGGTGCGCCAGATCGGAACGCCCGAGGAGATCTATCTCGATCCCGCCGACACTTTCGTCGCGACCTTCATCGGGTCGCCGCCGATGAATCTCGTGGCGATGGGGGACATCACCCTCGGTTTCCGGCCGGAGGACCTGCTGCCGAAAGCGCATTTCGCCGATACGGCGGCCATCACGCAGGTCACCTTGAACATCAACCGGGTGGAATATCTGGGCGGCGACCGGCTGCTCTACGGACGGGTGCTCGGGAACTTCCCGGACACGGCCGTGGTCGCACGGCTCCCCTCGACGGTCCAATACGCTCCCCAACTCGGTGTCGACCTCGCCTTCGCGGTCGCCAACCCGGCACTGAGGCGCTTCGACACCGCAACCGGCAAGGCGCTGCCCCGCACCGTCGAGGCGATCGGGCGGAAGGCCGCACATGGCTAAGCCGGGCAGCGCCGCCCTGGCCGGCGACCGGCTTCTTGCGTACACCACGCTTGCGCCGAGCGCCTTCCTGCTCCTTCTCTTGTCGGGCGTGCCGACCATCACCGTCTTCGTGACGGCGACGCAGAGCGTCTCCACAGGCGATTCCAGCGGGCCGTTCGTCGGGTTGGACAACTTCCTCTGGGCGATCCGCGAGCCGATGTTCCTGACCGCGCTGTGGAACACCTTCGTCTGGGTTTTCGGCAGCGTGGTCATCGAGATGCTGCTGGGCCTCGGCCTGGCGCTGCTGCTCAATCAGAGCTTCAAGCTTCGCGGCGCCGCGCGCGCCGTCATTCTCGCGCCGTATCTGATACCGACCGTCGTTGCCGTGCTGACCTGGCGGTACATGCTGCACGACATCGTCGGCATCTTGAACGTCATCCTGCTCGACCTCCACATCATCAGCCATCCGCTGCTATGGCTGAACAGCCCTTCGCTGGCGATGTTCACGGTGATCATGGTGGGGGTCTGGAAGTTCTTTCCCTTCGCCGTCATCGCGATCCTCGGCATCCTGCAGTCGATCCCGCAGGAGCAGTACGAAGCGGCCCGGATCGACGGCGCCTCGAGCTTCCAGCAGTTCTGGCGCATCACCATGCCCTATATCCTGCCGGTATTCCTGCTGACGATGCTGCTGCGGACGATCTGGACGTTCCACAAGTTCGACATCATCTATCTGATGACCGGCGGCGGGCCGCTCGATGCCACCACCACCTTGCCGGTCCTGGTCTATCTCAAGGCGTTCGACGACTTCGAATTCGGCCGGGCGGCGGCCGTGGCGCTGCTCACCTTCGCCATATTGGCGGTATTGCTCGCGATCTATTTCGTGCTCATCCGCAAGGCGGAGGCGCGGCAATGACGGTCGCGGTCGAAGGCGTCGGGACCCCGCCGCGCAATCGCGAGATTGCCGACATCCATTTCATCGGCTCGCGGATACTGATCTATCTCTCGACATTGCTGGCGGTCTCGATCATCGGCTTTCCGCTGCTCTGGATGCTGATCTGCTCGTTCAAGCCGTCGGACGAGCTCTATGCGGTTCCGCCGGACTTCCTGCCGCGGCAATGGACCTTGCAGAACTACAGCGATCTCTTCCTGCAGACCAACTTCCCGACCTATTTCGCCAACAGCCTGATCGTCGCCGGCGGCGCCACATTGCTGTCGCTGGCGGTCGGCGGCCTCGGCGCCTACAGCCTCAGCCGCTTCAGGTTCTTCGGGATGGCGGCCTTCGCGGACGCGGTGCTCGTATCCTACATGCTGCCGGAAGTGCTGATCGTGCTTCCGCTCTACATCTATGTCGTGAAGCTCGGCCTTGCCGATACGCTGATCGCGCTCATCATATCGAATACCGCGTTCACGCTGCCTCTGACGCTCTGGTTCATGCGCGCCTATTTCAACGCCATCCCGGCGAGCCTCGAGGAAAGCGCCATGGTCGAAGGCTGCACGCGGCTGAAGGCGATGATGCGGGTGACCGTTCCGCTGGCGCTGCCGGGGATCGTCTCGGTCGGCGTCTTCACCTTCAACCAGGCCTGGAACGAGTACCTGTTCGCCCTGATCTTCATCTCGTCGGAGCGCAACAAGACGCTGCCGCTCGGCCTCGCGAACTGGATCGGACGGGACACGATCTATTCCTGGGGAATGCTGCTGGCCGGGGCGGTGATGGTGACGATCCCGGTCATCGTTTTCTACCTCCTGGTCCAGCGCCGGCTGATCGTCGGCCTGGCGGAGGGCGGGGCGAAAGGCGACTAGCGAAAGACCGGGGAAGAGGCGGGGTAAATCTGCGGTCTCGCCAGCACCGGGAGAACGATCGAGCGAAACGTGAATCTCAAGACCCTGTGGAGTGGCTTATGACGCGTGTGACGGCAGAACGGAACGACGGCGCGGAGGCGGCCGGTGCCGAGACGGCATTCGCGAATTGGCCGGAACAGACGCTGCTGGCGCAGAACCACACCGTCGTCGCGGCGGTGCCGGATTACGACAGCTTCATCCACGACCCCGGCCTGGCGGTCCTGCCCAATGGCGTGCTGGTCGTCGCCTCGCCGTGCTGGCAGCGCCGGCCCGGATTGGCGACGCGTCCCGGCTGGCAGGCGCTTCGCGATGCCGGCGTCCCCTATCTGGTGGCGCAGGACCAGTCGCAGCGTCGGCAATTCGCGCTGATGGCGCGCAGCCGCGACGGCGGTAAGACCTGGGAGCAGCTCGACCGGCTGCCATTCTCGGACACGACCCCGTTCGTGGCCAACGGCCGCCTCTATATGTTCGCGCAGTACAATCTCTGGTCGGATCTCTACATCACGGCGAGCGACGACGAGGGCTCGACCTGGGCCGAGCCCGTCAAGATCTTGGAGGGCCTGCACTGGAACTGCTCGACGCCGCGGGCGGTGCTGGGCAACCGGCTGTATTGGGCGATGAATTGCGGCAGCTGGCTGAACATGATCGTGCTGTCCGCGGACCTCGACAAGGATCTCCTGACGAAGGAGGCCTGGCGCAAATCCAATGTGGCGCGCCGCCCGCCGACGCCGAGCTCCATGACCCGCAACCTGCATGAAGAGAAGGATGCGGTCTTCACGCATTATTGGGGTGCGGATAACTGGATGGAGCCGAACATCTTCGTGGTGAACGGGCGGCTGCGCATTGCCACGCGCGCGGTGATCGACGAGCAGACGACGGCCAACATTGCCTGTATCGGCGACGTGGAGGATGACGACCGGGGGCTGCGGCTGCGCTTCACCCAGTTCTATGGATGGCCGGGCGGCCAGAACAAGTTCTTCATCCTCGACGACCGGAAGAGCGGCCTGTTCTGGATGCTGTGCAATCTCGTGACCGACTCGCAGGATTCGCGCGGTAATACCGCCGCGGCGCTGAAAAGCGGCTTCCGCGGCTCGCTCGGCAATGAGCGCCGGAATCTCGCGCTGTTCTACAGCGTCGACGCCTTGAACTGGATTCCTGCCGGGATTGCGGCGCGTTGGCCGGGCATGCTGCAATCCTTCATGTATCCGAGTGCTGCCATCGATGGGGACGACATCGTCTTCATCTCGCGCACCTCGCAATATGCCCGTCACCAGCATGATGCCGACCGCACGACCTTCCACCGGATCCGGAATTTCAGGGATCTTGCCCTCGATCTGACGCCGCGGGCCGCTTCCTTCGAACGGCTGGTTCCACCGCCGTTTCCGGCGCGCCGTCCGCTGCCCGACGCGATCTTGGGCCGGTGGATGTGGCATACCGGCCGCAACTTCAGTTTCGAAAAGGATGGCCGGCTCACCGGTGCAAAAGGCAATTGGAGCGCCCTGTCGGCGGAACGCTGCCGGGTATCGGTTGAGGAGCAAAGCGGAAGCCTCGAGCTGATCGGCGACGGCAGCCTGCTCATCGGCCGAACGGATGACGGCGCGGAGATCTGGGCGGTCAAGCAGCCTTAGATTTGCGGTCACCGACGCCGGATCTTGCGTTCAGCGCCGAGCCACAACACCTTTCGACGTGAGATGCATGCCGGTCAGCGTGCGATCGGCATGGCGCAGTCGCCAGGACAGCATCTTCTGCGCATATTCCAGCATGATCTCGCGATGCGCAGGATCGGCGGCAAGGTCTCGCGTCTCGCCGGGATCCTCTTGCATGTCGAAAAGCAAAGCCGGCATCGCGGCGAAGTGGACATATTTGTAGCGCGGGCCGCGGATGATCGCGTAATTGCAATCGTCGGAATGCAGGCCGAAAGCGGTCTCGGGCACCAGGTTCGGGATGTCCCGGAAGTCATGCTCGAAATGCGCTTCGCTGCGCCAGCTCGCCGGGGGCTTGCCCTCGAGAAAAGGCAGCAGCGACCGGCCGTCACAGGAGCGCGGCGTTTCGAGGCCAGCCCAGTCGAGGATGGTCGGCATCAGGTCGACCGCCTCAGTGAACTGCATGATAACCGTGCCGCGCGCGCCGTTCGCAGCGGGGCGCGGATCGCGGATGATCAGCGGGATGTGGAACGAGGAGTCGAAGTAGATCTCCTTGCCCCAGCAATAATGGTCGCCGAGCATCTCGCCGTGATCGCAGGTGAAGACGATGAGCGTCTGGTCGTATTCGCCACTGGCTTTGAGATAGGCGACGATCCGGCCGATCTGCTCGTCGACTTGCACCATCATCGCGTAATAGGTCGCCCGCATCTGACGGAGGTCGAGCTCGCTCATGCCGACGAGATTGAGCGGGTTGTGCTCGTCATAGCCGTTGGGTGCCGCCAGCCATTTCAGCTTCTCCCGCAGAAAGGGATGCTGCGTGCCTTCGGCATCGGGCGTCGGCGCACGGATCGCCGCCGGCATGTCGGCCGGATGATAGAGGAGGTTGTAGGGCTCCGGCGCGATCACCGGCGGATGCGGCCGCAGGAAGACGAGATGCGCAAACCAATCCTGCTCGCGGCGGATCGAGAGCCATTGCAGGAATGTGTCCGCCATGAACGTGGTCTCGCTGTCCTCCGCCTTGAAGATGGTCGGGATGGCGCGAAAACCGCGGCCTTCGGGCAGGTTGTAGCCGGGCCGGGGCTTGTAGACGTCGGCGCGGCCGTTCGGGAAATCGTAGCCACGCGCCTTGAGATGGGCCATCCACGGCGCCGCGTGATCAGGGACTTGCATGCCGACCGTCATCCCGGGCAGCACGCCCTCATAGGTCCTGAGGGCGGGATCGCCAGGATCGCGGCCGCGGGGATCGGCACTGGTATCGGTGTAGCCGAATAGGGTGGGATCATAGCCGCCGCGCCGCGCCTCCAAGGCGAGATTGGTGTGACGCGCATCGAGCGGCGTGCCATTCCGCCCCGAGCGGTGGTTCATCAGATAGAGCCCGGTCAGCATGCTCGCGCGTGCCGGACCGCAGGGCGTTGCCTGCGCATAGTGGTTCCGGAACAGCACGCCGTCCTTGGCCAGCGCGTCGAGATTGGGCGTCTTCACCACCGGATGGCCGAGCGCCGACAGGCATTCCCACCGCCATTGATCAGCCGAGATGAACAGCACCTTGCGGGGCTTGGCGCCCTCGGACACTGGGGACATGCGATACTCCGAAGGAGAGCGGCTTAGAGGTGCAGTTCCACCCGCGCCTCGCGCAGAGCGGCATCGAGATCCGCCGGCAGCGGCTGGTTGGTGACGACGCGGGTGATCTCGTCCAGCGGACACACCACCTCGAGATTGGGCGCCCCGAACTTCGAATGATCGAGCAAGAAGATGCGCTCCTCGCAGCGCGGGATCATCGCACGCTTGACCGCCGCGCCGGCGGAATCCGCCTCGTTCGGACCTTCGAGCGTGATCCCGCTCGCGCCGAGAAAGCAGCGATTGGCGTGGAAACGGCCGAGGAAGTTGATCGTGTCTGCGCCGGTCACGCTGCCCTCATGGGGGTCGTAGCGTCCGGGACACGCGATGACGGTGATCGTGGGGTTGCTGGCCAGCGCCATGGCGACGGCGAAGCAGTTCGTGATCACCGTGATGTCCTTCGCCTCCGCGCCGAGGCGCCGCGCGAAATGCAATGTGGTCGAGCCGGCATCGATCATCAGCACTTCCCGCGGGCGGACCAGGCTGACGGCAAGCGCGGCGATATGCTCGCGCTCCTCGGTCATCGTGTTGTAGCGCTCGTTCCAGGCCGGCTCGAAGCCGAACGGGCGCGCCACCGCGCCGCCATAGGTGCGGTTGATCAGGCCGTTCTGGCCCATCTCTTCTAGGTCGCGGCGGATGGTCTCGTAGGAGACGCCTAGCTCGGCGGCGAGATCGGAAATACGGATCGTGGTCGAGATCCGGAGCTCGGCCAGGATCCGGTCCTGTCGGTCCTTCTTGGAAAGCTTCAGCACTTCGTTCATCATCGCTCGTCGCCGCGCAAGTTTCGTTCTCTTGGGCGCATCATTGGGCGATTCTCCGGGCGATGCAATGCGTTCGGTCATGAAGCGGCCTCGGCCGGAATCCCGCCGGTTTCGGCGGCGAGGTCGAGAAAGGTGAAGCGATCGCGGATCTCGCGGGCATGGAGCACCGC
>DASZYM010000111.1:0-2108 GCA_035545355.1 Dongiaceae bacterium | reverse complement strand
GCGGACGCCCGAGGCCTTCTATGCCAATGACCGCCAGCGCCGCGCGGTGATCCTGGAAGCGCGGATCGCGCTGGCGCTCTATGCCGCGGTCGCGATCCTCTCGGTCTGGACCGACAGCACCGCCGCGCTCGTCTATTGGATCGTGCCGGTGCTGCTCGGCCAGCCGGCTTTGCGGCTCTACCTGATGGCGGAGCACACGCTCTGCCCGCTCTCGGACGACATGCTGGAGAACACGCGCACCACCTATACCAACGGCCTCGTGCGCTTCCTCGCCTGGAACATGCCGTATCACGCCGAGCACCACGCCTTTCCCGCCGTGCCGTTTCACCGCCTGCCCGAGGTCAACCGCGCGATCCGCCTGCGGCTGAAATCCACCGCGCCCGGCTATTGGACGGTGCAGCGGGACATCCTCAACTCCTACGACCGTGGCTCATGAAATCCCTCTCTTTCGCCGGCCTGCTCCTGCCGCTCCTGCTCGCTTTCGCGCCGGCTCATGCCCAGGGTCTGCAAGACAAGATCATGGCGCTCGGCGGCAAGGATTGTAAGGACAGCAGCCTCACCTGCGTCGATATCGAGGTGCCCTACGATCACGCCCATCCCGAATCCGGCAAGCACCTGACCCTGCATCTCGCGGTGCATTTCGCCGAGGAGGACAGCAAGGGGATCATGTTCTACGCCGTCGGCGGTCCGGGCGGCGCGGGCACCGCCTTGGCCGAGAGCTATCTCGACTCCTTCGACGAGCGCTTGAGCAAGGAGCTCGACGTCGTGTTCTTCGACCAGCGCGGCGTCGGCGCGGAGAGCGGCGTCGATTGCCCCAAGGCCTCGGTCGCCTTCGATTCGAGCCCGATCGCGCTGACCGAGTCCGACCAGGCGGTGGGTGCGGCGAAGGGCTTCGTCGATGCCTGCCTGCAGGAGATGGCGCACAAGGATCTCTTACCCTATCTCGGCACCCGCCAGGCGGTGCAGGATCTCGAGGATTTCCGCCAGGCGATCGGCTCGCCCAAGGTCTGGTTCTATGGCGAGAGCTACGGCACGCAGTTCGCGCAGGAATATGCCGCGCGCTATCCCGACGCCGTGCAGGGCTTGATCCTCGACGGCGTGGTTGATCTGACGCGCACCGCAAGCGAGTATTACACCGAGGATACCCGCGTCGCCGAGCGCCTGCTCGGCCGGCTGCTTGACGCCTGCGATGCCGAGCCGCATTGCCGCGCCGATATGGGCGCTCCCGCGGCCTCGGTCTATGACGGTCTCGCGGCCAAGCTGCGCGCCAAGCCGGCGGTGGTGAACTACCCGCTGGGGAGCGGCAGCTTTGCGCAGCGGCCGATGAACGTGGCGATCCTGGAGGACGAGGCCTTCTATGCGCTCTACGGTCCCGACAGCCGCGCAGCGTTCCTGCGCGCGCTGGCCGCGTCCAGCCATGGCAACCTCGTGCCGCTGCTCAGCCTCGGCTACGAGAATCTCGGCATCGACCCGAACACGCTCGATCCGACACCGGACCCGACCTGGTATGGCGGCGCCTATTACGGGATCACCTGCCCGGATTACGACGATGCCGGCCACGATCCCGCGGCGCAGGTGAAGCAGATCCTCGACCAGGCGAACGCCTACGCGCCCAAGGCGCCGCGCTTCCTCCGCAATGTCTATGCCGAGCGACTGGTCTGCGCCTTCTGGCCGGTGAAGGGCATCGGCAACCCGCCCGCGCCGTTCAAGGGCGGCGACTATCCGACCCTGGTGCTCAATTCCGACAGCGATCCCGCGACGCCGATCTCCAACGGCTACGCCGTCTTCGACCGCATCCCGAACGCCTACATGGTGACCATGGAGGGCGGCCCGCATGTGATCTGGGGCCGCGGTGCCGCCTGCCCGGACCGGATCGTCTTCGGCCTGATGCTCGACGGGAGGAAGCCGGAGAAGCGCGAGCAGGTCTGCAAGCAGGACTTCCTCGATCCCTATGTGCCGCTGAGTTCGGCCGAGAGTGCCGGCGATCCGCTCTCGCTCGGCGAAGCGGTCGAGACCGAGCTCACCCAATCCGCGGCCTTGGCCGATTGGAACGGCTACGACACGATCGAGATCGGCTGCGATTTCGGCGGCTCGCTGACCGCGAACGC
>DASZYM010000110.1:0-5019 GCA_035545355.1 Dongiaceae bacterium | reverse complement strand
CGCACCACCGGATAGCTCTCGGGATGCACCGCGGATGAATCGAGCGGATCCTCGCCGTCGCGGATGCGCAGGAAGCCGGCGCATTGCTCGAAGGCCTTGGGCCCGAGGCGCGCGACCTTGAGGAGATCCTGGCGCGAGCCGAACGGGCCGTTCTGGTCGCGATGCAGGACGATGTTCTGCGCCAGGGTCTCGTTGAGGCCGGAGACGCGCGCCAACAGCTTCGCCGAGGCCAGGTTCACATCGACCCCGACGGCGTTGACGCAATCCTCGACCACGGCATCGAGCGTCTGCGAGAGCTGGGTCTGGTTGACGTCGTGCTGGTACTGGCCGACGCCGATCGACTTCGGATCGACCTTCACCAGCTCGGCCATCGGATCCTGCAGGCGGCGCGCGATCGAGACCGCGCCGCGCAGGGTCACGTCCAGCGCGGGGAGCTCCTTGGAGGCATATTCCGAGGCGGAATAGACCGAGGCGCCGGCTTCCGACACGACGATCTTGGTCAGCTTCAGGTGCGGATGGAGCTTCATCAGATCGACCGCCAGCCGGTCGGTCTCGCGCGAGGCGGTGCCGTTGCCGATCGCGACCAGCTCTGCCTGGTGCCGCGCGGCCAAAGCCGCCAGGACCGCGATCGATTCGTCCCAGCGCTTCTGCGGCTCATGCGGATAGATGGTCGCCGTCTCCAGCACCTTGCCGGTGGCGGCGATCACCGCGACCTTGACGCCGGTGCGGAGGCCCGGGTCGAGGCCGATCGTGGTGCGGCCGCCGGCGGGTGCGGCCATCAATATGTCCTTCAAATTGGCGGCGAAGACCCGCACCGCCTCGGTCTCGGCGAGCTGGCGCAGACGCGTCATCAGTTCGACGTCGATATGCAGCTTCAGCTTCACCCGCCAGGTCCAGCGCACGACCTCCTGCAGCCAGGCATCGGCCGGGCGGCTGCGATCGATGATGCCGAAGCGCGCGGCGATCTGGCGCTCGCAAGGGCCGAGCTCTTTGCCCTTCGGCTCCTCGTCCAGCACCAGAGCCAGCGACAGCACCTCCTCGTTGCGCCCGCGCAGCAAGGCGAGCGCGCGATGCGACGGGATCTTGGCGATCGGCTCGGCGGCGTCGAAGTAATCGGAGAACTTGGCGCCCGCTTCCGCCTTGCCCTCGATCAGCTTCGAGGTGAGGCGGCCGTGAGTCCAGACATAGTCGCGCAAGGCGCCGACCAGGTCGGGATGCTCGGCGAAACGCTCCATCAGAATCTGCTGTGCGCCGTCGAGCGCCGCCTTCACATCGGCGACACCCTTCTCGGCATCGACGAAGGCGGCGGCTTCGGTTTCCGGCACACGGGTCGGATCGTTCAGCAGCAGGTCGGCCAGAGGCTCCAAGCCGGCCTCGCGCGCGATCTGCGCCTTGGTGCGGCGCTTGGGCTTGAAGGGGAGATAGAGATCTTCCAGCCGTGCCTTGGAATCCGCCGTTTCGATCTGCTCCTTGACCGCCGGCGTCAGCTTGCTTTGTTCCTCGATGCTCTTCAGGATCGCGGCGCGGCGCTCCTCCATCTCGCGCAGATATTTGAGGCGCTCATCCAGCGTGCGGAGCTGGGTATCGTCGAGCCCGCCGGTCACTTCCTTGCGATAGCGCGCGACGAAGGGCACGGTCGCGCCGCCGTCGAAGAGCGCGATGGCGGCTGTGATCTGCGCCTCGCGGACGTTCAGCTCCTGGGCGATGCGCGACGGGATGGACGGCAGGGGCAAAGCAGGCACTCGCGATGTTACAGAATGGCGACCGGCCGCCCTTCTATCCCCGCGCCGAGCGAGGCTCAAGACGAAAGGGAAGTTGACAGCGGCCGCGACTCATCCCGCCGCCTATTGCGCGGTCCAACCGCCATCGACGGCGATCGCCGTTCCGGTGATCTGGTCGGCGGCGGGCGAGCAGAGGAAGACGACCGTATCGCCGAGCTGCTCCGGTGTCACGAAGCCGCGCGAGGGCTGGCGATCGCTCAAGAGCTCCAACGCCGCTTGCGCGCGGCTGATCCTGCTTTGCCCGGCGAGTTCCGCGATCTGGCGTTCGATCAGAGACGTCCGCACCCAGCCGGGGCAAAGGGCGTTGACGGTGACGCCGGTCCCGGCGGCCTCCAGCCCGACGGCCTTGGTCAAACCGATGAGGCCGTGCCCGGCGGCGACATAGGCGGCCTTGTACGCCGATCCGACCAGGCCGTGGGTCGATGCGATATTGACGATGCGGCCCCAGCCTTGCCGCTTCATCAGCGGCAAGGCGGCGGCGATGCCATGGAACGCCGCCGAGAGGTTCAAGGCCAGGATGGCGTCCCATTTTCCGGTGGGGAAGCGCTCGACGGGCGCGGTGAACTGCAGGCCGGCATTGTTCACCAGGACGTCGACCCGGCCGAAGCTCTCCGCGGCCGCTTCGACCAGGCCCCGCGCGGCATCGCTCTCGGCGAGATCGACATCGCTCTGTCGCACCCGCACGCCGTGGTCGCGCTCGATCTCCTCGCGGAGAGTGCCGAGCGCCGCCGCGCCGCCGTTCAGCATGAGGTCCATGCCCTGGGCGGCGAGCGCTCGGGCGATGGCGTGACCGGCGCCGTCGGTCGCGCCGGTCACGATCGCGATCTTGCCCTTGAGCGGAGTGGCCGACATGGATTTCGCGCCGGCCGGGCCGATCCGCGACGGTGCGGACGCGGCCCGGCGCCGGCATTACTTGTCGTCGATGGTCAGGTTGGTCTCGGCGGTGTCCACCACGAAGACCGCGAGCAGGCGGGCGGGCTCGGTGGCGCTGGCATTCTCGCTGACGCTGTGATGGTCGCCGGGCATCTCGGCGAAACTCTCGCCGGCCTTGTAGACCTTGACCGGTCCGTCATTGACCTGGCTCCGGATCGCGCCTTCCAGCACCGTCGCATAGATGAAGGCGGAATGCGGATGGGTATGGGCGGGCGAGGTTCCGCCCGGTGCATATTCGACCAGCACGCCGCGCATGCTCTTGCCCGGCACGTTGGGCAGGACGTGATCGAACACCAGCGTGACCTTGGCGGATGGCGCCGCCTGCGCCAGCGCGGGTGCGATGGCGAAGACGGCCAGGACGAGAGCGGGGAGAAGACGCTTGAACATGGACGTGCTCCTTGGGAAGGGCGTGGTCGGGACGGCGCGGCTAGGCGGCCTTCTGCATGCGGCTCAGCCACTCGTCGTATTTGACGGCGCCGAGATGCGGGTTGCCGCCGCCCGGGTTGAGCGAGGCGTCGTCGAGCTCGGTCCCGAAATAGATCCCATGCGGGTCGCCGATCACCTGGCGCGGATCGCCCTTGGCCGCGAGATAGCGGCGCACGAAGGCGTCCATCCCGATCTTTTCCGGCCCGCCGAGCTCGACCGTGCCGTTGATCGGCGTCGCCACCGCGAGCTTGGCCACCAAGGCGGAGACATCGTCGGAGGCGACCGGCTGCATCAGCGCGCTCGGCAGGCGGATGCTCGCGCCTTCGGCCGCCGACTGGGCGATGCCGGGGGCGAATTCGAAGAACTGGGTCGAGCGCAGGATGGTGTAGGGGATGCCCGAGGCCTTGATCAGGTCCTCTTGCGCGACCTTGGCGCGGAGATAGCCGCTCTTGGGCAACCGATCGGAGCCGACCACGGAGAGCGCGACATGATGGCCGACGCCCGCCGTCTTCTCCGCCGCCAGCAGATTGCGGCCGGAGGTCTGGAAGAAGGTCATGACCGCCTGGTCCTCGAAATTCGGCGAGTTCGCCAGGTCCACCACGACCTCGGCGCCGGCCAGCGCCTGGGCCAGTCCCTCGCCGGTGATGGTGTTGACGCCGGTATTCGGTGACGCGGGCAACACGTCATGGCCCTGCTTGCGCAGCCGGGCGACCACGTTCGAGCCGATCAGGCCGGTTCCGCCGATCACGACGATCTTCATGCTTTCCTCCATCGCTTGGTTGGAATGTTCGATGGACGGAGGATGCGCCGTGCCGCCGCGGAAGACTTTGCGGCGGTCTTCAAAGATTCTTGGTAATCTGTCCAAAATCGCGCCCCTCGAAGGCCCGGCAGCCGCAACGGCAATCCCCGGATATCGCCGGCCAAAGAAATATTTCAGCTCTTTCAAACGGTTGCCGACGGGGCGCGCTGAAGGGACATTTGGAGCGTCGGATTGCGGTTTCATTTCGAGAGCTACGCCCTTTGCCCGGAGCGCCGCGAGCTCATGCGCGGAGCGGAACCGGTCGCGCTGGGACCGCAGGTCTTCGACCTGCTGCTCTATCTGCTGCAGAACCGGACGCGGGTCGTCAGCAAGGACGATCTGCTGGAGGCGGTCTGGCGCGGCCGGATCGTTTCGGAATCGACGCTCACCAGCCATATCAACGCGGTGCGCAAGGCGATCGGCGATACCGGCGGCGAGCAGCGGCTGCTGCGCACCGTCGCCCGCAAGGGATACCGCTTCGTCGGCGCGGTGACGGAATGGCATCCGACCGGCGCGGGCGCCGAGCCGGCGCAATCCGCGGCGCCGGTCGAGCCGGCGCTGCCGATCCCCGATCGTCCCTCGATCGCCGTATTGCCGTTCCTGAATCTGAGCGGCGATCCCGCGCAGGATTACTTCGTCGATGGCGTGGTGGAGGACATCATCTCCGCTCTGTCGAGGATGCGCTGGCTGTTCGTGATCGCCCGCAATTCCAGCTTCACCTATAAGGGCCGGGCGGTCGATGTGAAACAGGTCGGGCGGGAGCTCGGCGTGCGTTACGTGCTGGAAGGCAGCGTGCGCAAGGTCGACCAGCGCCTGCGCATCACCGGACAGCTCATCGACGCGACGACCGGCGCGCATCTCTGGTCGGAGCGGTTCGACAGCACGATCGAGGACATTTTCGAGCTGCAGGACCAGATGACCACGTGCGTCGTCGGCGCGCTGGCGCCGCATCTGGAGCGCGCGGAGATCGAGCGCGCCCGGCGCAAGCCGACCGAGAATCTCGACGCCTACGATTATTATCTGCGCGGCACCTGGAAGTTCCGGCAGGTCTCGACCCGTTCGGTCGAGGACGCGCTGGCG
>DASZYM010000109.1:0-3614 GCA_035545355.1 Dongiaceae bacterium | reverse complement strand
GCCACCGGCATCGTCACCGCGCTTCACCATGTGCCGAACGGGACCGCCTGGCCGGAGGATGAGATCGCGCGGCGCAAGGCGGAGATCGAGGCTTCCGGCCTGCGCTGGTCGGTGGTCGAGAGCATCCCGATCACCGAGGAGATCAAGACCCGGACCGGCGACTGGAAGAAGCATGTCGAGGCCTATGGCCGGTCGATCCGGAACCTGGCGAAGCAGGGCGTCGACACCGTGTGCTACAACTTCATGCCGGTCATCGACTGGACCCGCACCGATCTCTATTACAAGCTGCCCGACGGTTCATTGTCGCTGCGTTTCGATGCGACCGAGTTCGCCGCCTTCGACCTCTTCATCCTGAAGCGGCCGGACGCCGAGCGCGAATACGCGCCGGAGCGGATCGAGGCGGCGCGGAAATGCTATGCGGCGATGGATGCGGCGGCGCGCGAGCGGCTGACCCGCGTCATCATCGCCGGCCTGCCGGGCGCCGAAGAGAGCTACACGATCGAGATGTTCCGCGAGGCGCTCGCCAAATATCGTGGCGTCTCGCATGACGCGTTCCGCGAACGCCTCGGCGAGTTCCTCGATGCGGTGACGCCGATCGCCGAAGAGGCCGGCGTGAAGCTTGCGATCCATCCCGACGATCCGCCGCGTTCGCTGCTCGGCCTGCCGCGCATCGTCTCGACCGCTTCCGATGCGCGCTGGATCCTCGACCGGGTGAAGAGCCCGAACAACGGCCTCACCTTCTGCACCGGCTGCTATGGCGTGCGGCCGGACAACGATCTCGTCGCCATGGCGCGGGAATTTGCCGACCGCATCCATTTCCTCCATCTCAGAAGCACCAAGCGCGAGGAGGACCCCGAGAGCTTCTTCGAAGCCGATCACCTGGCCGGCGACGTCGACATGGTCGGCGTCATCACCGAGGTGCTGACGGAAGAGCGGAAGCGCGCAGCCGCCGGGCGCCCGGACAGCGCCATTCCCATGCGCCCGGACCACGGCCATCAGATGCTGGACGACGTCGGCAAGGCGGTGAATCCCGGCTATTCCGCGATCGGCCGCCTGCGCGGCCTGGCCGAGTTGCGCGGCGTCGCCACGGCCGTCGGGCGGATGCTGAAGTCGCGCTAATCTTGCCCGAATCTTTCGTCAAAATTCGGCCGAATCTCGGCGTGCGAACCGGCTTGGAACAAGGCGCGGAGCCGTATTACGGTGGCCCAAGATGCGCCCGGCTTCCTGCGGCGCCATGGGGGAAATCGGGCAGTCGTGAGCGTCGATAAGATCGGCCGGTCGCTGAGGGTGCTGGTGGTGGATGACGAGCCGCTGATCGCCATGGGCATCAGCGACATGCTCGAAGATCTCGGTCATGAAGCCGTTCCCGCCTATTCCGGGCAGGAAGGACTCGACCGGCTCGGCTCCGCGAAATTCGATCTGGTCATCACCGACCAGACCATGCCCGACATGACCGGCGTCGCGCTGGCCCGTGAGGCGATGAAGCGCGATTCCGAGCTGGTCGTCTTCCTCTCGACCGGCCATAGCGAGATCGAGGACGAGGCGGGACGCGATCTGCCCTGCCTTCAGAAGCCCTACGCGCTGCCGGATCTCGCCGCGCTGATCGCGGCGAAGTTCGGCGATTCCTGAGGCGAGGGTCGGGGCGCCTACTTGGCGTCGTGGAAGATCACGCCGAGCGTGAAGCGCCGGCCGCTCTTCAGGCGGCTCACGCCGTGCCGCATGGTGACGCGGTAGGGACCCCGCTTTCCGGCGACCGGCCGCTGGTTGACCGCGAAGATCACGCCTTCGCCCTGGCGGAGCGCGACGACCTCGCCGCGCGATTGCATGCGCGGCCGCTGCTCGGTCAGCAGGAACTCGCCGCCGGTGAAATCCTGGCCCGGCCGGCTCAGCAGGAAGGCCACCTGCAACGGAAAGGCCAGCGCGCCATAGAGGTCCTGATGCAGGCAGTTATAATCGCCGGCGCCGTATTTCAGCAGGAGCGGCGTCGGCTTGTTCTGCCCGGCCGCATGGCAGCGGTCGAGAAACTCCTCGAAGCGCGCGGGATAGGTCTCGCCGCCGAGCTGTTCCTGCCAGCGGTTCGCCACCGCGGCGAGCTTCGGATAGAACGCCTTGCGCAAGGCGCCGACCAGGCGCGGCAGGGGCGCGGCGAAGTACTTGTATTCGCCGCTGCCAAAGCCATGTCGTGCCATCACCACCTTGCTGCGGAATCCCGCATCGTCGTCGTAGAGTGCCGCAAGCTCCGCGCATTCCGCCGCCGTGAGCAAGGGCCCGGTCGTGGCATGGCCGCGCAGATCGAGCTCCCGGCCGATCGCCGCCCAGTCGAGCGCATCGATCCGATCCTTGGTATCCGCCATGACGTCCTCCAGAGACATGCGCTGGATATGACGTCGCGCCCGCGATCTCGCGCTCCGAATCTTGCGCCGGCGCCTACGCGGCGTGGATGCCCCATTCGGCGGCCCATCCCAGCCCCGCTTCGGTCTTCACCCGCGGCCGGTATTCGCAGCCGATCCAGCCCTGATAGCCGACCGAGTCGAAATAGAGGAACAGCATCGGGAAGTTGATCTCCTGGCTGCTGTCCGGCTCGTGCCGGCCGGGCACGCCGGCGATCTGCACATGGCGGATGGACTCGAAGTGATCGCGGAAGCTCTGGGCGAGCTGACCCTGGCTCATCTGCATGTGATAGACGTCGTATTGCAGGAAAACGTTGTCGCTCCCGCTGAGCTTGATGATCTCCTTCGCCGCGGCGATGCCGCCGACGAGATAGCCGGGGAAATCGACCGCGTTCAACGGCTCCAGCAGCAATTCGACGCCGGCCTGCTTGGCGCGCGGCGTCGCCCAGGCGAGATTGGCGGCGAAGGTGTCGCGATGCCGGTTGCGGTCGGCGCCGGCCGGCACCATTCCGGCCATGATGTGGACCCGCGGACATTTCAAGGCCGCTGCGTATTCCAGCGCCGTGTCGATCGATTTCTTGAACTCGTCCTCCCGGCCGGGAACGCCGCCGATGCCGCGCTCGCCTTTCTCCCAATTGCCCGGCGGGCCGTTGAACAAAACCTGCTGCAACCCTTCGCCCTGCAGGCGCTCGGCCAGCTCCGCCTTCGGATGCGCATAGGGGAAGAGGTATTCGATCGCGGTGAAGCCGCATTTCTTGGCCGCGCGGAAGCGGTCCAGGAAATCGACCTCGTTGAACATCATCGAGAGATTGGCGGCAAAGCGCGGCATGGGTGCCTCTTCAGGGGATCGGATATTTCGCCGTCAGAGCGGCGACCTGCTGCTCGGTCAGGAAGCGGGTCGGCTGGCCGCGCAGCAGCAGGAACAGTTTCGCCGTTTCCTCGAGCTCTTCCACCGCGTTGACCGCGGCTTCGAGCGAGGTGCCGGCGACGATCGGGCCGTGATTGGCGAGCAGCACCGAGCTGTGCCTGGCCGCGACGGCGCCGACCGCATCGGCCAGGGTCGGATCGCCCGGCGGGTAATAGGGCAGCAGCTTCAGCTTGCCGACCCGCATCACGTAATAGGCGGTGATCGGCGGGATCGCATCGTCCGGGTTCAGGCCGTCAAGCACTGAGACCGCAACCGAATGCGTCGAATGCAGATGCACGATGGCGCCCGCCGATTTC
>DASZYM010000108.1:0-9128 GCA_035545355.1 Dongiaceae bacterium | reverse complement strand
CTGGGCCTGACCGAGCTGATCTTCACGCCGGTCGAAGCCGCGACGCGGGGCTGCCTGCACACCGTCATGGCCTGCTACGGCCCCGACAACCGGCTCGCCAATATCTCGGTCTCCGAGGATCGGGCGACCGATACCCCGGCGGTCCCGGCGCAATCGGCCGCCAAGCCGGCCTCGGACGAGAGCGGCCCGGCCAAGCCGATCGGCCCCAGTCACAGCCATTGACGCGGCCGGCCCGCGCGTCCGTTGCGCGGCGGCGGCAAACCGCACTCATGACAGCGTAAGATTCCGCTGCTAATGCTTCGGCCCCTTTCCGGAGCGTGACCCTTTGCTGCGACGTCTTTACGATTGGGTGATGCGGCTGGCCGATCACCGCCATGCGAGCTGGGTGCTCGCCGCCGTCAGTTTCACCGAGAGCTCGTTCTTCCCGATCCCGCCCGACGCCATGCTGATCCCCATGGTGCTGGCCGATCGGAAGAAGGCTTGGCGCTATGCGGCGATCTGCACCCTGGCCTCGGTGGTTGGGGCGTTCCTGGGATACTGGATCGGCCATGCGCTCTATGAGAGCGTCGGCCGGCCGATCATCCAGTTCTACGGCGCCGGGGCGAAAGTGGACGCCCTGATCGACCAGTTCAACCGCTGGGGCTTCTGGATCATCCTCGGCAAGGGCCTGACGCCGATCCCGTTCAAGATCGTCACCATCGCCTGCGGCATCGCGGGTTTCAATCTGACCCAGTTCTTCATCGCCTGCGTGATCACCCGGGGCGCCCGGTTCTTCCTGGTGGCGGCCCTGCTCTACCGCTACGGGGAGCCGATCCGGGACTTCATCGAGCGGCGGCTGACCTTGGTGACGACGGCGTTTCTTGTGCTATTGGTGGGGGGCTTCATAGCGATTGCCCATTTCGGTTGAGGCTTCATCTTGGCCCGCGCCCGCTCCAGCTTTCACCACGGCCGCCCCGCCGGCATCGATCCGCGGGATGTTCCCTGGATCATCACCGCCCTTTCCTTCGCCGCCCTCTGTGTCGCCTGGCTGGTCCAGTTCGGCTTCGGCTACGCGCCGTGCGAGCTCTGCTACTGGACCCGCTACGGCTATTGGGGCGTCATCCTGCTCGGCCTCATCTCCATGTGGTTCAGCCGGCGGCCGAAGGCCCGCCGGTTCTGGCTTACCCTGACCGGCATCGGGCTCCTGGTGGTGCTCGGCATCTCGGTTTTCCAGGTCGGGGTGGAGCAGGGCTGGTGGCACGGCACCGCGGCCTGCACCGGGGTCTCCACCGTCGGCATGACCGCCCAGCAGATGCTGGATGCGATCAACAACGCGCCGGTGGTGCGCTGCGACCAGCCGGCCTTCCTGATCCTTGGTCTTTCGATGGCGGGCTACAATATCCTCTATGTGCTGGCGCTCGCCTGGTTCACCTTCTGGGCGGCGTCGCGGCGCACGCATCGGTAGGAGCGGCGGAATGAGCGACGACCTGCCCAGCGACAGCGAGAGCACCGTGCTGCCGGCAACCGTCGAGGCGCCGAAGGCGGGGCTCGCGCCGGGATTGACGGCGGCGCATCGCCTGCCGGGCGATCCGACCAAGGACCAGCTCATCGACCGCATCATCCGGGTCGATCATGCCGGCGAATACGGCGCGAAACGGATCTACGAGGGCCAGCTCGCGATGCTGCAGGGCAAGCCCGAGGCGGCGGTGGTCCGCCGCATGTACGAGCAGGAGCTGCAGCATCTCCAGGAATTCGAGCGGCTGATGGTCGAGCGCCGCGCGCGGCCCTCGCTGCTGCATCCGGTCTGGCATGTCGCCGGCTTCGCATTGGGCGCCGCTACGGCCTTCCTTGGCCCGAAAGCGGCGATGGCCTGCACCGTCGCTGTCGAGGAAGTGATCGACGCGCATTACCGGCAGCAGGCCGACCAGCTCGGCTCGGACGAGCGGCCGCTCCGGGCGACGATCGAGAAATTCCGCGATGAGGAAGTGCATCACCGCGACACCGGCCTCGCCCACGGCGCCGAGCAGGCGCCCGCCTATCCGGCGCTGACCCGCGCGATCAAGACCGGGTCGAAGCTCGCGATCTGGCTGGCGGAGCGGCTGTAGCCAGATATCAGAAGACAGATGTCAGATGTCAGAAGGCGGCTGGATCTTTTCTTCTGACATCTGAAATCTGACATCTGTCATCCGACGAGCCCGATCTTCTTCTCCATATCCAGCATCCAGTGGATCATCGGGCCGATCAGGCAGGCGAAGGCGATCGTGCCGGCGCCGACCGTGCCGCCCAGGAAATAGCCGGCGACCAGCACCGAGACCTCGACGATGGTCCGCGCGACGCGGATCGAGAGGCCGAACTTCTGGTGCAGGCCCAGCATTAGCCCGTCGCGCGGGCCCGCGCCGAGCCTGGTCGGCAGATAGAGCGCGCTGCCGATGCTGATGACGACGATGCCGCCCAGCATCAGCGCCCAGCGTCCGACCAAGTTTCCGGGCGTGTGCACGTAGTCCAGGGCGATATTGGTCATCGGCCCGATGCAGAGCACGTTCATCACCGTGCCGATGCCGGGCTTCAGCTTCAGCGGCACCCAGCCCAGCATCACGACCGCGCCGACGATCACCGAGGCGGTGCCGATCTTCATCCCCAATTGCCGCGCGGTCCCCTGGTGGAACGCATCCCAGGGCCCGAGCCCGAGATCCGCGCGCACCATCATCGCGATCGCGAGCCCGTAGCACGCAAAGCCGGCGAGGAGGAAAAACCAGCGTTTTACGAGATTCATTCGGCGAAAGATGTCAGATGACAGATATCAGATGTCAGAAGAAAGAACGCCGCCGTCTTCTGACATCTGTCATCTGACATCTGAAAACTGCTTCGCCAGCTTCAGGCCCTGGTTCTGGTAGTTCGAGCCGATGCCCTGGCCGTAGAGCCGGTCGGGACGCATCGCCATGCGCTCATAGCGCAGCATGGCGACGGTCTGGCCGTGCTCCAGCATGAACGGCACTTCATGCGAGCGCACTTCCAGCACCGCGCGGCTGCCGCCGCTGCTCATGTCCCAGCCGAAGCCGGGATCGAAGAAGCCGGCATAATGCACGCGGAATTCGCCGACCGCGGTCTCGTAGGGGATCATCTCGGCGGCGTAGTCCGGCGGCACGCGCACCGCCTCGCGGGTGGCGAGGATGTAGAACTCGTCCGGATCCAGGATCAGGCGCGGCGCGCGATGGCGGTGGATCGGCTCCCAGAAATCGGCGGCGTCATAGGCGCCGACGCGATCGACATCGACCCGGTCGGTATGCTTCTTCGCGCGATAGCCGATCAGGCTGTCGCCGGCGATGCCCCGCAGGTCGATGGTGACCGGCACGTTCTTGCCGCGCAGCGCCCGCGCGGCTCCGCCGATCTCCGCCGGCACATGCACCAGGTCGCCTGCTTCGTGCAGGCGCTGCAGCTCGCTGGTGGCGAGCGCCGGCGAGCCGCGGCGGAAGCGGATCTGGTTGAGCCGCGAGCCCTGCCGCACCACGATCGAGAAGGTGCGCGGCGTGATCTCGGCGAAGAGCGGGCCGGAATAGCCGGGCTCGACCTCGTCGAAGACCTGCGCGCGGTCGGCGATCATGCGCGTCAGGATGTCGAGCCGTCCGGTCGAGCTCTTCGGGTTGGTGAAGCCGCCGACTCCGCTCTTCAGGTCGAGATGCTCCAGCAGCGGCACGATATAGACGCAGCCTTTCTCCAGCACCGCGCCCTGGCTGAGGTCGATGGCATAGCCGTCGAGCTCCTTCACCCGGTCCATGACCGTCGCCTCGGTGCCGGGCAGGAAGCTCGCGCGCACGCGATAGGCGACCGGGCCGAGGCGGAGATCGAGGCTCGCCGGCTGCAATTGCGCCGGCGTGATCTCGGCATCGGTCGCCCAGATCTCCTTCTCGCGCAGCATGGTCTGCAGCGATTGATAGGGCAGCACGCCGGTGCGCATTTCGCGGCTCACGGCCTGGATGGCGCTCTCGACGAACAGGCTGCTCGAGGCTTCGGACATCTGCGACTCCGCGCGGCGAAAGCGCCGTATCGCGGCAAATGAGCGTAATTCGCCGGTCGAATCAACCTGCCGTTCATCCCCGTTTTTCGCGATCCATCCACGACTCGATGCACCGATGCTGTCCGCTTCCTCACGCTCGGACGTCATGCCAAGGCCACATCGTCATTGCCGGGCTTGACCCGGCAATCTTGCGCCGCCTGGAACCAGATGCCCGGGTCAAGCCCGGGCATGACGATGTGGCTTTGGCCTGGCGATCGGAAGAAGCGGAGATAGGTTATCCACAAACCGCAGCGCCTGTGGACAGAATCGAGGCGCGGGCCTTACCCGGCTTCCAGCTCGGAATCCCAGTAAAGAAAATCCCGCCAACTCTGGTGGAGGTAGTTCGGCGGGAAAGCGCGGCCGTTCTCCTGGAGCTCGAAGGTACTGGGTTGGAACGGACTTCGCTTGGGATGCATGTGCGCCTGGTGCGGCAGGCGGTTGCCCTTGCGCAGGTTGCAGTTCTGGCAGGCGGTGACGACGTTCTCCCAATTGGTGCGCCCGCCGCGGGAGCGCGGCACCACGTGGTCGAAGGTCAGATCCGGCGCCGGCGAGGGCTCGCCGCAATACTGGCAGCGGAAGCGGTCGCGCAGGAACACGTTGAACCGGGTGAAGGCCGGCCGGCGCTCCTGGGGGATGAATTCTTTCAGCGCGATGACCGAGGGCAGCCGCATCGAGAAGGACGGGCTGTGCACCACGCGGTCATATTCCGAGAGGATGTTGACCCGGTCCAGGAAGACCGCTTTCACGACTTCCTGCCAGGGCCACAGAGACAGCGGGAAGTAGCTCAACGGCCGGAAATCGGCGTTGAGGACGAGAGCTGGGCAGGACTCGGGCGAAGCCAACATCGTCTGCATTCTCGCTTTCCCGCCTAGAACTAGTCAACTTATCCACAAAGCACAAGATGTTGACACCCGGGGCCGGCAGTCTTCACGATCTTGCAATCACGGGCACTGGGGTCCCGCCGCCGAATGGGCGCAATCGAACGAAACGACGAGGTCACCGGGCCCAGGTTGCGCCCTATGCCCGGCTGGGCCACCGCGCTGGTGGTCTTGGGCTGGCTGATCGTCGGTGTCGCGATTGTCGGCGCCGTGCTCTTTGCGATCGGGGTGGTGGTGGACAGGCATCCCCGGGACTTGCTCGGCGTCACCATCGGCTTTACCGGCGCGGTGATCGCGGTCGCGACGCTCGGGACCTTGCCGGTGATTTTCGGCCGGTCGCGACGCCCAGGTGCGGACTTGAGCCGGATGAAACTATGGGCCAAATGCGTCATCGCTGTCGGAACGATACTGAGTCTGGCCGTGCCTCTGTTTTTCGTCGGGGTGATCCTTGACGTCCTGAGCAGGTATGACGCGCTAGAGGGGCCAGAGACGATTATCGGCGCTGCCGCAATTGCTTTTATTTCGTTCTTGGCCGGCGCCGCGGCGATTGTCTCGGCGCTCGTCTGGGGCCGGCGCAAGCAATTGTCCGCAATAGCCCATGTCTTCGATTGAGTCGCCAATGACCCAGACTCCCCTTGTTCCCATCCTCTCCACCCCGCGCCTGATCCTGCGGGGCCATCGCCGGGAGGATTTCGATGCGGTCGCCGCGATGTGGGGCGATCCGGAAGTCGCGCGGCATATCAGCGGCAAGCCCTCGACGCGGGAAGAGAGCTGGGCGCGGATGCTGCGCTATGGCGGGCTGTGGAACCTGCTGGGCTATGGCTATTGGGCGGTCGAGGAGAAGGCGAGCGGACGCTTCGCCGGCGAGGTCGGCCTCGGCATGTTCCAGCGCGAGATCGAGCCCAGCTATGGCGACGCCCCGGAAGGCGGCTGGGTGCTCTCGCCCTGGTGCCATGGCAAGGGCTATGCGACCGAGGCGATGCAGGCGGCCTTGGCGTGGAGCGATGCCCATCTACGGCAGGCGACCGTCTGCATCACTGCACCGGAAAATCTGGCCTCCAGCCGCGTCGCCGAGAAGCTCGGCTACGTCAAATACGCCGAAGGCACCTATAAGACCTGGCCCACCTGGTTCTTCCGCCGCGAGGCCCGATAAACGGGACCCGTCATTGCCGGGCGTGACGATTTAGGCCGATCCCCCGCCGCATCCGATAAACACTCGGACTGACACCCATCACCTTCTTGAAACGCCGGTTGAAGGTCGAGAGATCGTTGAACCCCGCCGCGAAGGCGATCGCCGCGATCTCGTCCCGCGACCGCCGCAGCCGTACTGCCGCGCGGTGCATGCGCGTGCGCAGCACGTATTGATGCGGTGCCATGCCGACCACCTGCCGGAACGTGCGCAGGAAGTGATAGGGGCTCATCGCCGCATCGCCGGCGAGCCGGGTCAGCGGATGCTCTTCTTCGGGCTCGGTCTCGATCCGGCGCACGATGCCGGTGACGCGCTTGATGTCGCGGCTGCTCGGGGTGCGCACACGGCGCGGCGCGTCGGCCAGGGTCCCGGCAACCGTGCCGGCGATGCGCCAGGCCAGCTCTTCCAAGGCCGGCACGTCGCCTTCATCGCGCGCAGCTTCCGCCTCGGCGAAGAGCGGCGCCAGCATCTCCAGCGGCGGCAATCGCGGCAGGGCGAGCGCGGTGCGCTTCACGCCCGGGATGGCGGCCACGATCTCTTCCCAGAGATCGGCGCGATAGTGGAAGGCCAGGCATCGGTCGCCGACGCCGTGCTCATGTCCACATTCGTAGCAGAGGCCGGGCGCGCCCAGCATGACGGCGCCCGGTGTCAGCACCGCGCGGCCGACGCTGGAACGGTATTGAAACGTGCCGCCCATCACCATGGCGATGGCGACGGAGCGATGCTGCTCCTCGAAGGAGCCGTGTTCGGGCCCTGACCGGCAGATCACGTCCTGCACCACCCAGCCCGCGCCGCCCGCGGCATCGCGGGCCGAGAGCAGGGGAGCCTCGATCCTGTCCCCGGGATTTTTCGTGGGCGCGTTCATGAGCACAGAATAGCAACTTTTCCCAAGCGGCACTACCGCACCCTGGCCTAGATGGAGCCCATGGACACGAACCGAAAGGGCCAGAGGATGTCTGCCGCAGCCTCGCGCATCGCCTTCGAAACGCCGGTTTCGGGGCTCTCGCCGTCCTTTATCGACGCCCTGCACAGCGACGGGCCGGCGCCGGACCGCGCCGACAAGATCGGCCTCTATGGCTGGCTGATCGGCGCGTGGGAAATGGACGTTCATATCCCGCTCGCCAACGGCGCCCGATACGAGGGCAAGGGCGAGATCCATTTCGGCTGGGTGCTGGAGGGCCGCGCGATCCAGGACGTCTGGATCACGCCGCCCCGTGGCCATCGAAACGATGCCGCGGCGGCGGCGAACTTCTACGGCTCGACCTTCCGCATCTACGATCCCGGCATCGATGCCTGGCACATCTTCTGGCTCGATCCGGTGAAGCAATTCTATTCCCGCATGCTCGGCCGTGCCGATGGCGCCTATATCGAGCAGTTGACCGTCAACGAGACGCCGCAACGCCGCTGGCGCTTCAGCGACATCACGCCCTCGAGCTTCCACTGGACCGCCGATGTCGATGAAGGCCCAGGCGGACCAGGGGGCGGCGCGGTGCAGTGGCGCCGCCACGTCGAATTCTTCGCCCACCGCATGGTCGCGTGACCTGGCGGTGCAAAGGTCTTCATGCGCCCTCGGTCGTCATCCCGGGACTTGGTCCCGGGATCCACGCCTTTCTTCCTTCGAGCCCCAAGGCGTGGATCCCGCGGCCTAGCCGCGGGATGACGGAGTTGAAATAGCAACAAAGGAGCTAGCTCATGTTCAACCACATCTCGATCGGCGTGCGCGACATCGCGCGCAGCAAGAAGTTCTACGACGCGGCGCTGAAGCCGCTCGGCTTCAAATGCCTGAGCGAAAGCGAAGGCTCGCTCGGCTATGGCAAGGAGGCGGTGGCGCTCTGGATCGGCGAGACTAAGAAGCCGGTGCCGGCGGACGACAAGTCGAACTTGCATTTCTGCTTCGATGCGCCGACGCGGAAATCGGTCGATGCCTTCCATGACGGCGCGATGAAATCCGGCGGCAAGGATAACGGCAAGCCCGGCCTGCGCGCCGATTACGGCGACAACTACTACGCCGCCTTCGTCGTCGATCCCGACGGCTATCGCCTGGAAGCCTATTGCGGCGCGGCCAAGTAGCGCACCGTCTCTTCTCCCTCCCCTGATGCGGGGGAGGGCAGGGGTGGGGGTGCGGGCGGGGGTGCGACGCGCTTCAAGGCAGCGACGATGATGAAGCTGAGGATGACCAGCAATCCCCAGGAGCTGATCTTGCTGGGTCCGACGATGGCCCAGGCCTTGAGCTGGTGGGGATAGACCCAGCCGCCGAAATAGGTGCCGATATTCTCCGCCAGCCAGATGAAGAAGCCGATCAGCGCGAAGGCGAGGATCAGCGGCATGCGCCGCTCCTCCTTCAGCGGCGTGAAGTGCACCCGGCTGCGCCGGAACGCGATCAGCACGCCCAAGGCCAGCGGCCAGCGCAAATCGGGGATGAAATGGTTGGTGAAGAAGTTGGCATAGATCAGTGCGCAGAGCGCGATGGCGAGCGCTTGCGGCGGCGAACCGCTCAGCCGCAGCTTGAGATGCCGCCAGGCCTGCATCATGTAGCTGGCGACCGCCGCATACATGAAGCCGCTGTAGAGCGGCACCGTGGCGATGTGGAACACCGAGGGCTCCGGATACGCCCAGGAGCCGACGCCGGGTGATGTCTTGAACAGCTCCAGCCCCATGCCGAGCGCGTGGAACGCCGAGAGCACCAGGACCTCCCGTGCGGTTTCCAATCTCAACGCGATCAGCGCGGCCTGGATGATGAGCGCGCCGAGGAAGAGAAAGTCATAGCGATAGAGCCAAGCCGGAGTCAGATGCCGCGACAGCGCCATCAGCAGCAGGAAGCTCCCGGCAAAGGCGCAGGACAACAGCTCCTTCCAGCCGAACATCGCGAGCTCGGCCGCGATCTGCCGGATGGCCGATTTCGATATCGTCACGGAATATCCCCGCATTGGCCCCTGCGCAGGAGTGCCAGCGGATTGCGGGCGGAAGACGACCGGATCGGGGCAAAGCCGCGGCATCCGCCGTTCCATCGTCGCGGGTGACGATTTGT
>DASZYM010000107.1:0-10131 GCA_035545355.1 Dongiaceae bacterium | reverse complement strand
GCCCGACGATGTGGCCAATGCGGCGCTCTATCTCGCCAGCGATCTCGCGAGCTATGTGACGGGCACGAACCTGATGGTCGATGGCGGATGGATGGCGGCGTGATGAAGGTCCTGGTGAGCGGCGGCGGCGGCTTCGTGATGGCGAACTTCCTGCGCCATTGGCTGGACGCCGATCCCAAGCATCAGGCGGTGGCGCTCGATGCGAGCCCGCAGGACGCGGCGGCGCAGGCCTGGTTCGCGCCGGTCGCGTCGCGGCTGCAATTCCTGGTCGGCGACGTGACCGATCCCCAGACCTGGGCGAAGCTGCCGACCGATTTCGACTACGTCGTGCACGGCGCCGCGATCACGCCGCACGCCTTCACCGACAAGGACGGCAAGCGCCACGAGCCGGAGCGCGAGAATCCGGTGCGCGTGGTCAACGTCAACATCATGGGCACGGCGCGGGCGCTGGATTGGGCGCGCGGGCTGAAGAGCCTCAAGCGCTTCGTCTATGTCAGCACCGGCTCGGTCTATGTCGATGACGTGGAAGAGCAGAAGAAGAATTTCTTTCCACTGCCCGAGGACGGCTATATCGGCCCGACCGCGCTCTACGACGTGAGCAAATATTCCTCCGAGCTGATCGCGCTGCGCTTCAAGCAGCTCTACGATCTCGACCTGGCGATCGTTCGGCTTTCCAGCGTGTTCGGCCCGATGGACCGCCAGACGGCGGCGCGCGGCACCAAGAACCTCTGCAACTACGTGACCAATGCCGCGGCGCAGGGCCGGGCGCTGACCGCCGATTCCGACGAGGCGGTGGGCGACTATGTCTATGCGCCCGACGTCGCCGCCGGCATCGGCCGCCTGCTGCTGGCGCCGAAAGCCCGGGTACGGCACGATGTGTACAATCTCGCCCAGGGCGAGACCTCGAGCGTGCGCGATCTCGTCGATCTCGCGACCAAGGTCGTGCCGGGCTTCCGGCTGGAGATCGCGGCGCCGGCCAAGGCGGAGATGCAGACCGTGCCGGACCGCAAGACCGGCAAATGGGCGGCCTACGACATCAGCCGCGCGGCGCAGGATCTGGACTGGCATCCGCGGCCGCTCGGTGCGACCATCGCCGATTATATCGGCTGGCTGCGCCAGAACCGGCCGTCCTGAAGGGAGGCGTTGATTTCGACCCATCGCCCAGTGGTCAACCGTGGGGGGAACGATGGCATCCGGCTTAACAACCAAGAACCGAACACTCAAACAGTGGAGACACCGATGAAAGATTTCAGAATCCTCGATGCCTTGCGCCGTCGCATGACGGTCTACGAGAACGACCTGATCGACGAGCTCGCCGCGGGCCGGATCGGCCGCCGCGAGTTCCTGCGCCACGGCTCGGTGCTCGGCCTCTCGCTGCCGGTGCTGGGCGGCATCGCCGGTACGTTCGGCCTGGGCGCCACGATCGGCTCGAAGCCGGCACGCGCCGCAGGCGGCACGATCCGCGCCGCCATCCAGGTGCCCGCGGGCAAGGTCGACCCGGTCACCGTCGACGACCAGGGCGGCTTGACCATGCTGCACCAGACCGGCGAGTTCCTGATGATCTCCGGCCCGGACCTGGTGCTGAAGCCGTGGCTCGCCTTGAGCTGGAAGCCGAACGACGACGGCACGGTCTGGACCTTCAAGATCCGCCAGGGCGTCAAGTTCCACAACGGCAAGGCCATGACCGCGAAGGACGTCGCGGCGTCGATCGAGCGCCTGGCCGATCCGAAGAACTCGTCGAACGCGCTCTCGGTCTTCAAGGGCACGCTGTCGGTCGGCAACACCAAGGCGACGGACGACGAGACCCTCGAATGCCATCTCGACGCGCCGAACGGCAACTTCCCGTACCTGCTGTCGTCGGACAACTACAACCTCATCATCGTCCCGGAGGACTATGCCGGCGACTTCGAAACCAACTTCGTCGGCACCGGTCCGTTCAAGCTGGAGAAGTTCACGCCGAAGCAGGGTGCCTCCTTCGTGCGCAACGACGATTACTGGGGTGACAAGGCGCTGCCGGACCGCACGGTCTTCAGCTTCTACGACAGCCAGCAGGCGATGGCGGTCGCGCTGCAAGGCGGCCAGGTGGACATCATCGGCCAGGTGCCGGCCGTCGGCAGCCAGGGCCTGCTGAACGATCCCAACCTGCAGATCATCGCCGCCCGGAGCTGCGCCTGCGAGCAGGTGCATATGCGGGTCGATAAGGGTCCGTTCACCGACAAGCGGGTCCGCCAGGCGGTGGCGCTCACGCTCGATCGCGAAGGCATCACCAAGCGGCTGTTCTCCGGCCGCGCCGAGGTCGGCAACGACAGCCCGTTCGCGCCGGTCTTCCCATCGACCGACACCACGGTCGAGCAGCGCAAGATGGACCTGGCCAAGGCCAAGGAACTGCTCGCCGCGGCCGGCGTGCCGAACGGCTTCAAGGCGAAGCTCACCACCGAGAACTACCTGGAGATCCCGCAATACGCGCAGCTCATCCAGAGCTCGTGCAAGAAGATCGGCATCGACATCGAACTCAATGTCGAGGCGCAGGACGCCTATTACGGCAAGGCGGTGTTCGGCCAGTCGGACTGGCTGGATTCCGAGATGGGCATCACCGATTACGGACATCGCGGCGTGCCCAACGTGCTGCTCTCGGCGCCCTTGAAGAGCGACGGCACCTGGAACTCGGCGCATTTCAAGAACGCGGAATACGACCAGCTCGTCGTCGACTACATCAAGGCGCTCGACCTCAGCGGCCAGAAGGCGGTCGCCGGCAAGATCCAGCGCCTGCTGCTCGACGAGACGCCGATCATCTTCTCCTACTTCTATGAGTACCTGACGCCTGCGAAGAAGAATCTGAAGGGCGTTCCGCCGGTGCCGAACCGGCTCTTCCTGGCCAACGCCACGCTCGGCTAGGCCTCTTCCCTCGAACGACTCTCGGGCGTCCCGTGGCAGCACGGGGCGCCCTTTTTATCAGCGCGGGTTCAGCAGAAAGACGACATAGCCGCGGAACCAGGGATGGTCCCGGAGCGCCGGCGGCGGCGACCAGTCGCCGCCTTGCAGCAGCCCGATCCGGAACGGCAGGCGCAGGCGGTCGAGGCGCGCGAGATAGCTTTCGTAGCCCGGGATGACGTGACGGCCCTGATAGATCTGCAGCACGACTTCGTCGACCACGCCGGCCAGCGCGTCGAGACCGGCGGGATCGCCATGGCTGCTCCAGTCCAGCAGGCCGGTGACGCCGAGCCTGGTGCCGGCCGGGAGGCGCCGCCGCAGCTCGCCCAGGAACGCGGCATAGTCCTTGAGGTGATGGGTCGCGGCGTCGAAATCGATCTGCACGCCGACGACCTGCGTGCCGGAGGCGCGCCAGCGGTCGAGCGCCGCCAGCACCTGGGCATAGACCGTCTCCGGCCAGGCCAGGGTCTGCACCCGGACGACCATCCAGACCTCGGCGCGATCGAGGCGGGGCAAAGCGGGACGTTGCGCGATCAGGCGCGGCGGGTTGCCGAGCGTCACCTCGCCTTGCAGGAGGTAGAGGCTGCGTGCATGGTCCAGGACCGCCTGCGGCTTCACCCCGGCCCAGAGCCAGAAGGAATCGTAGTCCGCGACATCGGTCGTGCCGGCCGAAGCGCTCCAGCCCAGGGCAAGCGCCGCCAGGAGAGCGAGCGCGGTGGCGCGCAAGCGGCTCACCAATAATATTGCAGCGCCTTGGCCCAGGGCGAGCTCGGGTAGCTTTTCTTCAACTGCATGAACCAGGCCTTGCGCTGCGATTGCGGGACATCCTTGCCGCCGCAGGAATTGTTCCCCGAAGGCGCATAGCACATGACCGCGCGGTAGAGCGCATAGGCCTTGTCGGCGCCCGGCGTCTTGGCGCTGGCGATCAGCCCCTGATAGACGGTCAGGCGCGAATAGACCGGACCCTTGAACAGGGTCGGCGTGCTGCCGAGCGCGTCGCCTTCCGGCTGGGTGTCCAGGGTCTCGCCGTCGAAGCCGTTGGCCAGGAAGAAATCGGCGAGGCAGAGCTGGGCCTTGCTGTCCTTCGGAGCCTTGGCCAGGCGTGTCGCGATGTCCTTGAGCGGCTTGCAGTCATAGTCGCCGGCTTGCGTCTGAATGAAGACGCCGAGCGGAGGCGTGCTGTTATCGGCCCATTCCGGCAGCGATGCATTGCCGTCGGTCGGTGCATCGGCCGGCACCAGCGCGACGTCCTTCACGAAGTCGGCATAGTGACCGCGACTGAGCTCCTTGTAGAGCAGGGTGTAGAGCGCGCTGTTGCGCTCGCCTTGCGGCATCGCGGTGTCGGTCGCTTGTTGGCGCAGCAGGCCGGCATCGGCGATGTTGTTCAGCAGGATCTCGCGGATGTTTTCATTGCTGACCGGCGAATCCGCGGCGAAGACCTTGTCGACCGCATGGGCGCGCTCGTCGTGGGAGGCGATCGCCAACTCGACGGCGCCGCGCTGCAAGGGCCGCTGCGCCATCGGCAGCATCGCCATCCAGTGATCCAGCGCCTTCGGGTCCTTGGTCTCTTCCATGGCCATGCCGCGCAGCATCTGGCGGCTGAATTCCAGCGACGTGAACGGTTGCTGCGGCATCGCCTCGGGGATCTTCAGGGCCGCGACCGTGCCGTTGCTGCTGCCATCGTAGTCATAGTCGTAGAGCGCCAGGAGATATTCGAAGAGATCCGGCTCGGCCGAGAAGCTCGTGCGCTGGCCCTCCAGCCAGGAGCGCTCGAACGGCGTGCGGCAGACGGTGTCCTGGTCGTTCTCCGACCCGCAGCGCATCCGCTCGAGATCGAATACGGCGAGCAGGGTCGGGTCTTTCGCGAAGGCAGGCTCTGCTGTGTCTTTCGGTCCGCCGGCATCTGCGGTGAAGTCGAGCAGCTTGTTATCGACCTCATTGGCATAGGCGACGTCTTCCGTGCCGCGTGCGTCGGGCTTGTCGGCCAAAGCGGCGGCATAGGCCGCGACCAATTTGTCGGTGCGGCCGCCGAGCCAATAGACCCGCCGCAACAGGCCGCGCGCCGAGGCGGCATAGACGCCCTGCGGATAGGCCTGCAGATAGGCATCGAGCGCCGCTTCGGCGGCATCGGTGACGTGCGGATCGGCGAACTTGCCCGGCGCCATCGAGCCGTATTCGTCGAACAGGCCGATCTGCTGGCGATTCACCTCGACGCGGCCGAGCATGTAGCGCGCGGTCTCGCCGAGCCAGGGCTGATCGACGCCGGTCAGCGTGTCGAACTGTTTCGTCGCCGCATCGAAATCGCCGTCATAGAAAGCCTGGGCGCCCTGGAGATAGGCGGCGAAGCTCTTGCCGAGCGGCGATTGCATCTGGGCGACGGCCTGCGCGATCTCTTCCGCGCCGCCGCTGGCCGAAGTGCAGTTCGGCGCCAGCTTCCGCCGCGCGTTGATCAGAGCGGTCTTCTCGGCATCGGGGATCGTCGCGCCGTTGACCGCGGCGATGAAGGCGGCGCTGCCAGTCGCATCGCTGCGGCAGCGCGAGCCTTCGCCCTCGGCGAAAGGGCCGCCTTCATCGGTATTGGCGTCGGCATCGTCCTGCGCCGGCTGCGGGGCCGGCGGCTGGAATTGCGGACCGAACAGCTCCCATTCGAGCAAGGGATCGGGCGTCGGCTTTGTCGGCGCGGCGACCGGTGCATTGTCGCGCTTGTCCAGCATCAGCAACAAAAGATTGGCGCGGGTGTCGTTGCCGGGCTGCAGCATCGCCATGTTGTCGCAGCCGGTGAAATCCGGATGATCCAGGGTCCAGAGCGGAGTGCAGCCGAAATCGCCGCTGGCCTCGGCGGGAGCGTGGCAAAGTACGCCCAGCAGCGCGACGAAGACGAACGCGGCAAGCTTCCGCATGGGAATCCCCTGACCTCGACCGGAATGACGGCACTCTGTCTCTGGGGATTGAGTGCCGTCAACGATCCCGTGGGTTCACCGGGGGCTCAGGCGGCGCGTTTCACGACGCCTTGTGACGGCGGTAACGGAATCCCCGGGTTTTTCCCGTTGATCAGGTCCGCCGCGACCCGCCCCGAGCCGCAGGAAAGCGTCCAGCCGAGATGGCCGTGGCCGGAATTGACCCAGAGGCCCTTGACCTCGGTCTCGCCGATCAGCGGCGTGCCGGCCGGGCTGACCGGGCGCAGGCCGGCCCAGACCCGCGCCTGCTTCAGGTCGAGGTGCTGCTTCAGGTCGGGGAAGGTGAAGCTGGCATTGTCGATGATCGCCTGGGCGCGGGTCATCGCCGGCGTCGCGTCATAGCCGGTGATCTCGGCGGAGCCGGAGACCCGCATGCGGTCGCCGATCGGCACGAAGCCGAAGAGCTTGCTGTCGTCGATCACCGGCACGTTGGGCGCGCTGTTCCAGCCGCCGCGCTTGAAGGTGATGGAGACGCCCTTCACCGGATAGATGGGAATGCGGATGCCGTTCTTGGCCAGCATCGGCGCGGTGAAACTGCCGAGCGCGACCACCACGGTATCGGCGGCGATCTTGCCCTTGTCGGTGACGACGCCGGTCACCTTGCCGCCGCCGGTCTCGATCCGGTCGATCTTCTCGCCGAAGCGGAGCTGCACGCCCTTGGCCGCACAGGCCGCGGCCAAGCCCTGGCCGAACTTGTTGGAATCGCCGACCTCGTCGCGCTCGAAATAGAGCGCGCCGGCCAGGGTCGATCGGGTCTGGTTCAGCGCCGGCTCGAGCTCGACGCTGCGCTCCGGCGTGATCCGCGCATAGGTGAGCCCGTGCTGCGCCAGGAAATCGCTGGAGCGCTGCGCATTGTCGAGCGACTCCTTGGACCGATAGATCTTCAACACGCCGCGCGTCGCGCGGTCGTATTGGATGCCGGCCTCGGCGCCGATCTCCTGCAGCGATTTCAGCGAATGGAGAGCGAGGTGCAGGTTCGCCAGCGCGTTCTCGCGGAACCGTTCCGGCGTGCAGTTGCGCGCGAAGGCGAGGCCCCAGCCGAACATATGCGGGATCGCCGAATAGCGGAGGAGGAGGGGCGCATCCTCCTTGCCCAGCCATTTGATGATCTTCATCGGCATGCCGGGCTGCGACCAGGGCTCGACCTCGCTCGCATGGATGATGCCGCCATTGCCCCAGCTCGTCTCCATCGCTGCCTCGCTCTGGCGCTCGATCAAGACGACGTCATGGCCGGATTTCTTCAGATACCACGCGGTCGCCGTGCCGACGACGCCCGCGCCGAGAATCACCGTGGTCATGCCTGCCCCCTGCCGTCATTTAAAACGACTCGTCATGCCCGGGCTTGATCCGGGCATCTCGTTCCATTCGGCGCGAGATTGCCGGGTCCCCGTAGCGAATGCCCGCATTCGCGGACGGGGCTCGGCAATGACGGTTTGAAATCAAATGTTGGTCTGCTTCCGTCCGCCCTTTGCCTTCGCCGGATTGGCCGCGGCCGGCGCGTCATGGCCGTTGCTGTCCTTGGGTCCCGCGACCCACATGGATTCGCGCTCGCGCTCGATGCGGCTGGCGACGTCGCGCGCGACCTGGCGCAGGATTTCCTCCGAGAGCCGCTTGGATTCGCTGTAGAGCTCGCTGATCAGCCGGAGATGGCTGGTCATCTCGTGGAAGGCGCGCATCGGGTCGTGCGCCGCGACCGCCTCGTAGATCGCGGTGTGGTCGCGGACCGACAGGCGGTCCGCATCGGGCATGTGGATCGTGGTGGTGCGCTGGTCGACCAGCCAGCCGACCAGGGCATCGTTGACGCTGATGAAGATCGGGTTGCGGGTGATGACCGCGAGCTCGGCATGGAAGGCGACGTCGGTGCGGATGAAGACGCCGGTATTGCCCATCGCCTGGGTGTTGGCGTCGAGCTTGGCCTTGAGACGCTGGATGTCCTCGTCGGTCGCGACCCGCGCCGCCTGCCAGGCGACCCCCGCCTCGAACAGCAGGCGGGCCTGCTCCATATGCTCCTGGCCCTGCGGGTTCGAGGTCAGGCGGCGCACCAGGCCGGCCATCTGCCCGACCATGAACTTGCCGGACGGGGCGGTGACCCGGGCACGGGCGCCGCTGGTGATCTCGACCAGGCCCTGCTGCTGCAGGGTGAACAACGCCTGGCGCACCGAGGGGCGGCCGACGCCGAAGCGTTCGGCGAGCTGCTGCTCCGAGGGCATGGAATCGCCCTCCTTGAACTCTCCAGTGGAAATCGCGCGTTCGATCTGCTCGGCGATCTCGTCCGCCCGCTTGCGGCGGCCGAGCGGCATGGGGGTGGGCATCGGTGTCTTCATCTCGTCGCTCAAAGGATGGCCTCGTCTCGAAGACACTCCTACCCACGATGCCGGTGGGCGTCACGGCCAATTCGCGGCAAATGGATCAAACTGTCAATAGGTATACAGCCTATTTATCCTTGACCCAAATCGTATGATCCAGTTAACTCCGGGGGTGTCGTGCTTGGAGACAGGGCGCATCGGGCCGGGTCCCGGCCAGAAAGCTGTCCGCCCAAGGGGTTAGCGGCATCGGGGCAGGCGAGGTTCCGGCCGGGTCGGCCGTCCTAACAGGGGTCCAGATCAAATGAAGAAGGCGTTCCGCGCCGACCATGCCGTGCCGATCTCCAAGGCGATCCGGGCCGGCGATTTCGTCTTCACCTCGGCCTATGGCCCGTGGCTGTTCGATCCCCGGAACCTGACCTTCGATGCCGAGGGCAACATGCTGGATGACGGCACCGGCAAGAAGGACATGCCGTTCGAGGAGCAGGTGCACAAGACCTTCGGCTTCATCAAGGAAGCCCTGGCGATGGCCGACTGCACCTTGGACGACGTCGTCAATTGCGAGTGCTGGATCACCGATTCCCGCGACTTTGTCGCCTTCAACAAGATCTACGAGACCTATTTCACCAAGGACCCGCCGGTCCGCTCGATCTTCCCGATGCGCTTCAACTTCACCTGCAAGGTCGAGATGAAGGTCGTGGCCTACAAGCCGCTCAAAGGGTGATGTCCACTCAGGCCAACCTCTTCCAGGTGGTCACTTTCGCGACGGATGCGCTGCACGGCAATCCGGCTTTCGTCTTGAGCGGCGCGCGCGGCATCTCCGACGCGGCGCTGATGGCCGCCTGCACCATCCTGCGCACCGACGTCATCGCCGTGGTCGATGAAGGCAGCGGCGGCGACGTGCCGCTCCGCTTCTTCACCAGCAAGGGCGCCCATGGCGGGGCGGGGCACGCGACCCTCGCCGCCGCCCATGTGGCGCTCCGCAACGGCCCCGCACGCAGCAACGGGGCGCGAAACGCGGTCGTCTTCCATACCTCGGCCGGCGACCGCGCCGCCACGATCGAGGGCGAGCGGATCGCGGTCGACTTTCCCGCCATGCCGGGAAGCCGCATCGATCGCATCGCCGAGCTGGAGGCGGCGCTCGGGGCGCGGCCGCGCGAGAGCTGGGCCGCCCCGTTCGGCTATGTGGCCGTCTATGACGATGCCGCCACGATCGCGGCGATGCGGCCCGATCTGGACCGGGTCGCGCGGTTCGACCGCACCGCGGTCATCGCGACGGCGCCGAGCCGGGACGGCGCCGATATCGTGATCCGGGTCTTCGCGCCCAATGTCGGCCTGCCGGAAGATCCGGTCTGCGGCACCGCGCATCGCATCATCGTGCCCTATTGGGCCGAGCGCCTGGGCCGGAAGCAGATCCACAGCCGCCAGCTCTCGCCGCGCGGCGGCGACCTCTTCTGCGAGGACAAGGGCGAGGTGGTCGCGATCGGCGGCGACAGCCGCCTGGTCATCGACGGCACGATCCGGCTGCCCGACTGATGAAGCCGATCTTCTCCCAGCCGACCGAGACCGGGCCGCTGGTCACTTTGCGGCATGGCCCCTACGCGCTGACCGTGGCGCCGCATTTCGGCGCGCGCATGGTGCGCTTGCGCCGCGGCGAGCGCGACGTGCTGCGGCCGACGCCCGACGCGGTGATCGCCAAGCCGGTGGTTTACGGCTTCGCCGGCTTCCCGCTGATGCCCTATTCGGGGCCGCTGTTCGGCCCCGGATTCAGCTTCGCCGGCCAGGATCACGTGCTCGTACGCAATGTGCGCGAGGAGCCGTCGGCGACCCATGGCGATTCCTGGATCGCGCCGTTCGAGATCGTCGATCGAAGCGACTCTGCCCTCACGCTGGAAATGGAGCATGCGCCGTCGCCGGGTACCTTCCCCTTCCGGTATCGC
>DASZYM010000106.1:0-2548 GCA_035545355.1 Dongiaceae bacterium | reverse complement strand
ACCGGCGAGGTCGTTGGTCTTCGACGCGACCTCGCGCAGCATCTGCGCGCCCATGTTCTCGAACTTGTCGCCGAGCTCGATCTCCTTGGCGACGGTGACGCCGTCCTTGGTGATGCGCGGCGCGCCGAACGACTTGTCGATGACGACGTTGCGGCCCTTGGGGCCGAGCGTCACCTTCACGGCGTTGGCAAGAATGTCGACACCGCGCAGCATGCGCTCGCGGGCGTCGCCAGAAAAGCGAACGTCTTTAGCAGCCATGGTTCTGTTGTCCTCTCGTTGAGATGGAAAAAACGGCCTGAGTGCGCTTTCGAGCGCTTACTCGGCCGCCTTCTTCTTGGAAGCGGAGCCCTCGATGATGCCGAGGATGTCCGACTCCTTCATGATCAGCAGGTCCTCACCGTCGATCTTCACCTCGGTGCCCGACCACTTGCCGAACAGGATGCGGTCGCCGGCCTTCACGTCGAGCGGCGTGATCTTGCCCTCTTCGTTCTTGGCGCCCGAGCCCGCGGCGATCACTTCGCCCTCTTGCGGCTTCTCCTTGGCGGTGTCGGGGATGATGATGCCCCCCGCGGTCTTCTCGACGCCTTCGATGCGGCGCACGAGCACGCGGTCATGGAGCGGGCGAAACTTCATGGAGATCCTCCGTTGGTATGAAGAGTTGCGTCCCTGAGAAATTCGCCGGCGGGTGTTAGCACTCCCGTTCGGCGAGTGCCAGCGATGTAGGGGACTCCCCCGCTGCCGTCAAGGCCTAAGGACCGGGAAAAGTTGAAGAATTTGAGTCCTGCGGCGGCGTGTCCCGGACGTTTGGCAGCAATACAGGTTAACGAGTGCTAACCTTTTGATAACAAACGCCGATTCCGGAAATGTTAAGGAACGAAGGCCAAGCTCTTGGTATGATTCAGCACAGGGTTCGTTCCGGCGAGTCGGCGAAGGACCTTGGAGAGCGTTGAAGCCGGCGACCGGAACCGGGCCCTGCAGTCCACTGTTGGGAGCCTCGAATGGTACAGTCCGGCTTGGTTCTGCAGCTCAATCACTACCGCCTGACGACGGCGCATATCCTCTATCACATGCCGGATCACCCCGGCCTGCTGCAGAGCTATATCTGGCAGGATTACGATTTGGCGCCGAAATTTCCGACGCTGCACAAGTTCCTGGACTTCTGGAGCCGCAACCTCGACGGCCGGCTGCATTCGGTGCAGGTCGCATCCTGCGAGCTGTTGCAGGCGCCGCAATGGCGGCAGGCGGATCTGCTCACCGTGCACTGACGCCGCCCGGCCGGCGCGCATTTCTCCGGTATCTCCGTCTTAACCCAATCGCCGGATGACAGTGTTCCGACGCCCCGCTAGTCTGCAGGCATAAGTTGGGGCGGGGAATTACTGTGAAATCGCGAATTGTATCGATCGCAGGCGGCGCAATGCTGGCGGCCTGCCTGGCCGGCTGCGGCCCGGTGCTGGAGGCGACCCGGGACACGCCGGTCAATCTCGACCATGTCGCGGTCGGGGAAAGCCGGGTCAACGTGATGGCCGATCTCGGCGCGCCGGTCTCGACGGTGAAGAACGGCAGCAACGACTGCGACGTCTACAAGCTCTGCACCGAGGGGCCCGGTGCCGCCGGCAAGGGCGCCATCGCCGCCGGCGAGGTGGTGGCCGATGTCTTCACCCTGGGCCTGACCGAGCTGATCTTCACGCCGGTCGAAGCCGCGACGCGGGGCTGCCTGCACACCGTCATGGCCTGCTACGGCCCCGACAACCGGCTCGCCAATATCTCGGTCTCCGAGGATCCGGCGACCGATACCCCGGCGGTCCCGGCGCAATCGGCCGCCAAGCCGGCCTCGGACGAGAGCGGCCCGGCCAAGCCGATCGGCCCCAGTCACAGCCACTGACGCGCGTCCGTCGCGCGGCGGCGGCAAACCGCGCTCATGACAGCGTAAGATTCCGCTGCTAATGCTTCGGCCCCCTTCCGGAGCGTGATCCTTTGCTGAGACGTCTTTACGATTGGGTGATGCGGCTTGCCTATCACCGCCGGGCCGCCTGGGCCCTGGCCGCCGTGAGCTTCACCGAGAGCTCGTTCTTTCCGATCCCGCCCGATGTCATGCTGATCCCCATGGTGCTGGCCGATCGGAAGAAGGCCTGGCGCTATGCGGCGATCTGCACCTTGGCCTCGGTGCTCGGCGCGTTCCTGGGATACTGGATCGGCCACGCGCTCTATGAGAGCGTCGGCAGGCCGATCATCGCGTTCTATGGGGCGGGGACAAAGGTCGATGCGCTGATCGCGCAGTTCAACCGCTGGGGCTTCTGGATCATCCTCGGCAAGGGCCTGACGCCGATCCCGTTCAAGATCGTCACCATCGCCTGCGGGGTCGCGGGTTTCAACCTGGGGCAGTTCTTCATCGCCTGCGCCATCACCCGCGCGGCCCGGTTCTTCGTGGTGGCGGCTCTGCTCTACCGCTACGGGGCGCCGATCCGGGATTTCATCGAGCGGCGGCTGACCTTGGTGACGACGGCGTTTCTTGTGCTATTGGTGGGCGGTTTCATCGCGATCGCCCATT
>DASZYM010000105.1:0-17413 GCA_035545355.1 Dongiaceae bacterium | reverse complement strand
GCTTCAGCTCGATCTGCATATGCTCGCGCAGCTTCTTGTCGAGCGCGCCCAAGGGCTCGTCCATCAGCACCAGGCTCGGCTCGAACACCATCGCACGCGCCAGCGCCACGCGCTGCTGCTGGCCGCCGGAGAGCTGTGCCGGCCGGCGGTCGCCGAACTGGTCCAGGCGCACCGTCTCCAGCGCGCGCTTGACACGCGCCTGCATCTCCGGCTTCGGCAGCTTGCGCACCGAGAGCGGGAAGGCGACGTTCTCCGCGACCGTCATATGCGGGAAGAGCGCGTAGTTCTGGAACACCATGCCGATGTTCCGCTCATAGGGCGGCAAGCGATCCACCGGCTTGCCGTCGAGGGTGATGGTGCCTCGGGTCGGCCGCTCGAAACCCGCCAGCATGTTGAGGGTCGTGGTCTTGCCCGAGCCCGAGGGACCGAGGAAGGTCAGGAACTCGCCGCGGCCGACCGTCAGGTTGAGGTCGCGGACGGCGAAAACCATCCCGCCATAGGATTTCTCGACATCGGTGAAGGCGACGAAAGCCGTCTCGGACCTTCCGGAACCCGATGCGTCGAGGGAATCGGCCTTCGTCCTCATATCCACCGCGCGCCACGCCTCCCAGCCGAAGGGCCCAGTTTTAAGGGGTCAATTGAGTGGTCACACAATCGAGACGGCACGGAACTTATCACCATACAATTGAGCCGGTCAATGCCCGCTGCATGGCCATATTGGCAGAAATCTGACCTTTACAGGTCGGACAAATGGAACATATACCGGACAACTTATTGTCCGATGCCGGCTGAATGTGGTACAAGCGCCGGGCCAGCCGGGGAGCCGTGCCGCCCTTCATGCTCGAGAATCTTCGCCTCGTTGAGAACGACCAGCCGCTCTACCGCCGCCTGGCCGATGCCATCGCCGATCGGATCGAGCGCGGCGAGCTCTCTCCCGGCGATCGCCTGCCGCCGCAGCGCGACATCGCCAAGGCGCTCGGCATCAACGTCACCACCGTCACCCGCGCGTTCCTGGAGTTGCAGCAGCGCGGATTGGTCGAAGCGCGGCCGGGCCGCGGCAGCACCGTCGCCAGCCGCGCCGCCGAGGACGTGAACGGATTCAAATCGGCGCCGAGCGACGAATCCGGCCTGATCGATCTCTCGGTCAACCGGCCGCCGACCACCGCCTATCTCGATGCGGTTTCCGCGCTGCTGCCGCGCCTCGCCAAGGACCGGCGTTACGCGGCCTTGCAGGACTATCACCCGCCGGAAGGCCCCGCCTGGGCGCGCGAGGCGGCGGCGGCGTGGTTCGCGCCGGTGGCGGGCGGCGGCGATCCCAGTCGCATCATCCTGACCGACGGCGCGCAGCATGGCCTGGCCTGCGTGCTGGCCGCGATCGCCGAGCGCGGCGATATCGTGGTCGCGGACTCGGTCACCTACCAGGGCATCAACGCGCTCTGCCATTCGCAGGGACTGGAGCTGCGCGGCCTGCCGATGGACCGCGAGGGGATGCGGCCGGAGGCCTTCGAATCCGCCTGCGCGCAATGGCGGCCGAAGGCGGTCTTCCTGGTGCCGAGCCTGCACAACCCGACCACCGTGACCCTGAGCGAGGCGCGGCGCCGGGCGATCGTCGCGACGGCGCGGCGGCACAACGTGATCATCATCGAGGACGACGTCTATCGACCGCTGCTGGAAGAGAGCCTGCCGTCCTTCGCCGGGCTCGAGCCGGAGCTGACCTTCCATATCGGCGCGCTGTCGAAATGCGTGGCGCCGGGACTGCGCCTGGGCTTCGTGATCGGCCCGCGGGCTCTGATGAGCAATGTGGCGGCTTCGCTGCGCATCGATTGCTGGAGCATCAGCCCGCTGACCGCGCTGATCGGCAGCACCCTGCTGGAATCCGGCATGGCGGCGCGCATCATCGCCACCCAGCGCGAGGAGCTGCGCCGGCGCAACCTCCTGCTAAGGGAGGCAATGGGCCGCTTCGACATCGAGACCCATCCGACCTCGACCCATGCCTGGCTGCATCTGCCCGAGCCCTGGCGCGGCGCCGGCTTCGCCCGCGCCTGCCGCCAGCGCGGGGTCGGCGTCCTCTCCGCCGATGCCTTCGCGGTCGGGCGCGAGCCGGTGCCCCATGCGGTGCGCCTCAACATCGGCGCCGCCCGCTCCCGCGCCGACCTCTCCCGGGCGCTGGAAATCCTGGCCGACCTGATGGAATCCGGCCATCTGCAGATTCCCGGCATGGTCTGACCGCCCGCCAGATGAATTTTTTGAATGCCTGCGTTTGATTCCGGCAAGCGCGCGGTCTGACAGGGCTTTCGTCTGTTTTTGCCGGCAACTTCCGACTGGACCGGCGGCGCGCTTTGCTGTTGAAGTGCGGCTGCGCTCTGTTGGGTTGACTTCGTGTCCAAGTATTCCGCTCTCGCCCTCGCCCGCCACGCCCTGAACCCGGACCTGCCCTGGCCTCGCGCCTGGCGGTCGCCGGACCCCAAACCTTCCTATGACGTCGTGATCGTCGGCGGCGGAGGCCACGGCCTCTCCACCGCACATCACCTCGCCCGCTATCACGGCATCAAGAATGTCGCCGTGATCGAGCGCGGCTATATCGGCTCGGGCAATGTCGGGCGGAACACCACCATCATCCGCTCCAACTACATGATGGGCGGCGACACCGCCTTCTTCGAGAAGTCGCTGCAGCTCTGGGAGGGCCTGTCCCACGAGCTCAACTTCAACTGCATGGTCTCGCAGCGCGGGCAGATCATCGTCGCGATCAGCCCGGGCCAGATGGACACCTTTGCCCGGCGCGGCAACATCATGCGCCTCAACGGCATCGATGCCGAGCTGCTCGATCCCGGCGAGCTGCAACGGGTGCTGCCGTACCTCGACTATTCCAAGGATGCGCGCTGGCCGATCTACGGCGCGATCCACCAGCCGCGCGCCGGCACCGCGCGCCATGACGCCGTCGCCTGGGGCTATGCCCGCTCGGCCGACAGCCATGGCGTGGATATCATCGAGAATTGCGAAGTCACCGGCTTCGTCATCGAAGGCGGCAAGGTCACCGGCGTCGAGACCTCGCGCGGCCGGATCAATGCCGGCAAGGTCGGCATCGCGGTCGCCGGCCATACCTCGCATGTGGCGAAGATGGCGGGCCTGCGCCTGCCGGTCGAGAGCCACATCCTCCAGGCCTTCGTCACCGAGCCCCTGAAACCGATCGTCGATCACGTCGTCTCCTGGGGCGCGGAGCTCTTCTATCTCTCGCAGTCGGACAAAGGCGGCCTGGTGTTCGGCGGCCATATCGACGGCTTCAACACCTACACCCAGCGCGGCCAGTTCCATAAGATCCAGAGCGTGGTCGAATGCGCAGTCGCCTTCATGCCGTTCATCGCGCGGATCCGGCTGCTGCGGCACTGGGGCGGCATCCAGGACATGACGCCGGACGGCAGTCCGTTCATCTGCAAGACGCCGATCCGCAACCTCTACCTCAACGGCGGCTGGTGCTATCAGGGCTTTAAGGCGACGCCGGCCTCCGGCCTCACCTTCGCCCATACCATCGCCCATGACGAGCCGCACGAGCTCAACCGCTGCTTCACCCTCGACCGCTTCGAGAAAGGCAACGAGATGGACGAGCACGGCACCGGCAACTGGACCTATAAGCAATGAGACTGCCCTGCCCTCACTGCGGGCCCCGCGACTACTCCGAGTTCCGCTATGGCGGCGACGCCGAGAACCCGCGTCCGAAACACGGCACCGGCGATCTCCAGGCCTGGCACGATTACTACTTCGTGTTCAACAACCCGAAGGGGCCGCATGAGGAGTACTGGCAGCATGTGCTCGGCTGCCGGCGCTGGTTCAAGCTCAAGCGCAACACGGCGACCAATGAAGTGATCGGGGTGGTGCAGCCGTGAGCTTCCGCCGACTCTCCTCCGGCGGTCTGATCGACCGCGGCAAGCCGGTTGGCTTCACGCTCGACGGCAAGAGCTACAAGGGCCTCGCCGGCGATACGCTGACGTCGGCGCTGCTGGCCAATGACGTGACCCTGGTCGGGCGCAGCTTCAAGTATCATCGCCCGCGCGGCATCATGTCGGCCGGTGTCGAAGAGCCGAACGCGCTCTTCACCCTGCATGACGGCGGGCGGCGCGAGGCCAACATCCCCGGCACCATGGTGGAGCTGATCGAGGGGCTGCAGGCGCGGACACAGAATGCCTGGCCCTCGGTCGAACTCGACGTGATGGGCGTCAATCAGATCGCGGCGCCGTTCTTCCAGTCGGGCTTCTACTACAAGACCTTCATGGGTCCGTCGAAGGGCTCCTGGATGCTCTACGAGCCCTTCATCCGCAGAGCCGCCGGCCTCGGCGAAGCGACCCACGACTTCAACCCCGATCCCGACCGGTACGAGACCCGCTTCGACTTCTGCGAAGTGCTGGTCATCGGCTCCGGCGCCGCCGGCATCGCCGCCGCTTTGAGCGCGGCCGCGGGCGGCGGACGCGTGGTGCTGGTCGAGCAGGATTCGCGCCTGGGTGGCGGCTTGCTCTCCGATGCGGCGCAGGCTTCGTGGTTGAACGATCGGCTCGCAGAGATCGCGGCGGCGAAGAGTATCCAGGTCCGCACGCATACCAGCGCCGCCGGTGTCTATGACGACAACCAGGTCGTGCTGGTCGAGCGACGCGATCATGCGCGGCCCGATCCGACTAAGGGCCAGGCGCGCCAAGTGCTGACCATGATGCAGGCGGCATCGATCATCTATGCGACGGGCGCGATCGAACGGCCACTGGTCTTCGCCAATAACGATCGGCCCGGCGTCATGCTGGCTTCGGCCTTGCGCACCTATCTCCACCGCTTCGGCGTGGCGCCGCAGAGCGCGGTGATCGCCACCAACAACGACACCGCCTACGAGACCGCGCGGGATCTCGCGGCGGCCGGCGTCGAGGTGACGGTGGTCGATAGCCGCGACGATGCGGCGCTCGCCAAGCGCAATGACTTCCGTGTACTGACCGGCACCGTGGTCGCCAATGTGCAGGGCCGCCGCGCGCTCTACGGCGCGGTGCTACAGGGCGCGCATGAGGAGAACATCCGCTGCGACGCGATCGGCGTCTCGGGCGGCTGGTCGCCGGCGGTGCATCTCACCAGCCATGGCGGGATCAGGCCGCGCTACGACGCCGCCGTTGCCGGCTTTGTGCCGGGCGGCTTCGCCCCGACGCATTTCGGCGCCGGCGCCATCATGGGCACATTCGGCCTCAACGCCGCGATCCGCGAAGGTGCGGCGGCCGGCGCCAAGGCATCGGGCGGCACCGGCGCGCAGATCCCGGCGGCGATCGGCGAGGATCGTGCCTATTCGGTCATGCCGGTCTGGATGCCGCCGAAAGCGCGCGGCAAGGCCTTCGTCGATTTCCAGAACGACGTGACGGCCAAGGACATCAAGATCGCGCATCAGGAAGGCTATCACTCGGTCGAGCACCTGAAGCGCTACACCACGCTCGGCATGGGCACCGACCAGGGCAAGACCTCGAACATCAACGCGCTGGCCGAGATGGCCGAGCTGCGCGGCCTGCCGCTGGAGCAGGCCGGCACCACCACCTTCCGCCCGCCTTACACCGGTGTCGCGCTGGGTGTCATCGCGGGCCGCACCACCGGCAAGCACTTCCGCCCGACGCGGCGCTCGCCGCTGCACGATTGGCATGCGGCCAATGGCGGCGTCTTCATCGAAGCCGGCGCCTGGATGCGCGCCTGGTACTACAACTGGGCCGGTGACAGTGCCGCGAGCGCTTATGTCAAAGAAATGGAGCTGGTGCGCCGCAATGTCGGCATCTCCGACGTCTCGACCTTGGGCAAGATCGACGTGCAGGGGCCGGATGCCGCCGAGTTCCTGAATCGGGTTTATGTGAACGGCTTCGCCAAGCTGCCGGTCGGGCGGGCGCGCTACGGCGTGATGCTGAATGACGACGGCATCGTCCTCGACGATGGCACGACCACGCGCCTCTCGGAGACGCAGTTCTACATGACCACCACGACGGCCCAGGCCGGCGAGGTCATGTCGTGGCTGGAATATCTGCTGCAGATGCACTGGACCGATCTGAAGGTCCATGTGACCTCGCTGACCGACGAATGGGGCGGCATCGCCGTGTCGGGGCCGAATGCGCGCAAGGCGCTGGAGCTCTGCTTCCCCGGCATCGATGTCTCGACCGAGGCGGTGCCCTATATGGGCGCCAAGGAGTTCACGTTCGAAGGCGCGCCGATCCGGCTGCTGCGCCTCTCCTTCTCCGGCGAGCTCGCCTACGAGGTCCATACCCGGGCCGATTTCACGACGGCTCTGTGGGAGCGGTTCATCGCGACCGGCAAGCCGCTCGGCCTCAAGCCCTACGGCCTCGAGGCGCTGGCGAGCCTGCGCATCGAGAAGGGCCATGTCGCGGGCCTGGAGCTCGACCACCGCAACACGCTGGACGATCTCGGCCTCGGCAAGATGGCGGGCAAGGAGAAGGATTACGTCGGCAAGGCGCTCAGGTTCCGCCCGACCTATCAGGCGGCGGAGCGCTGGAGCCTGGTCGGGCTCGAGCTCCTGGAGCCGGAGAAGAAGCTGCGCGGCGGTGCGATCCTGTTCGCCAAGGGCGACGAGATCAAAGGTCATGGCCGCGGCTACATCACCTCGGTCACCTGGTCGGTCGAGCTCGGCAAGACCATCGCGCTCGGCCTCTACGACGGCGGGCTGAAGCATGTCGGCGAGGAGATCGTCTGCGCCTTCCCGCTGAAGAACGAGCTGGCCAGGGCGAAGATCGTCTCGCCGCATTTCATCGATCCGGAAGGGAAGCGCCTCCATGCTTGAGCGCCGTTCCGCATTGGCCGACGCCCATCCCTTCGCCTGGGCCGCCTTGACCCTGGGCGAGGTGCGCGGTTTCACCCTGACCCAGGCCGCGGTGTTCGACAAAGCGGCGGAAGCGCAAGTCGCCGCCGTGATCGGCGCACTGCCGCAGGAGAACACGCGGGCGATCGAGAGCAACGGCCGCACCCTCTTCCGCACCGGGCCGCTGGCCTTCTGGTGCGTAGGGCCGGAGAACGATGATCTGGCGGCCCAGCTCCAGGGGAAGGCGATCATGACGCCGCTCTCGCACAGCCGGACCCGGATCTCGATCGAAGGCAGCGCCGCCCGCGCCATGCTGGCCAAGGGCCTGCCGATCGATCTGCACACATCCGTATTCACGCCGGGCACCTTCGCGATGACCGGTCTGCACCACACACCGGTCCTGCTGCATTGCGTGGCGGAGGCACGGTTCGAGCTCTACGCGATGCGGACTTTCGCGATGGATGCCTGGGAATGGCTCGAGGACGCGGCGCTGGAGTTCAGGTGATCGGCACGCGCCGGCTCGACCCGATCCGCAGCAAGGATGCCGCTGAGATTCGGGCGGGCGGTGGTCGTGTTCATATCCTTGCGGCGATGCTATAACCTACTCCCTGGTAGGTGTCGAGCCGGACCGGGGAATGGCTGGAAGGAAGACCGAAACACGCGGCATCCGGCGGCGCATGAGCGCGGCGCAGCGCCGCCAGGTGATCCTCGACTGCGCGATCCAGCGCTTCGCGCGGCAGGGCTATCTCGGCACCACCATGGACGAGATCGCGGCGGCGAGCGGCGTCTCCAAGCCCGTGCTCTACGACCATTTCGCCTCGAAGCTCGATCTTTACGGCGCACTGATGGCGATGCTGCGCGACGCGCTGATGCGCGCGGCGGCGGAGCTGGCCGCGAGCGATGCCAGGCGCGACGGACGCGCGCGGTTCGCGGCCTCCGCCGAGATCTTCTTCCGCTTCGCCCAGAAGTCGCCGGATGCCTTGCGGGTGCTGGTGATCCCGCCCGAGGGCGATGCGGAGGCGAAGGCGATCTTCCAGACGGTGCAGGACGGCGCCACCGCGCAGATCGCGGCGCTGATCGACGGCGCAGCGCCGGCCGGACGCGGCCAATCGACGCCGCGCGCCATCCTGCTGAAGGCGGGCATGCATGCGCTGGCGCTCTGGGCCGCAGGGCAGAGCCGGCAGGACCCGGCGAAACTGGCGGCGCTGGTCGCCGACACCTACTGGTCCGGCATCGGCGCGCGAGCGCGCTGATTGGTCGCCGACAGCGCAGAAGGCGCGCCAAGTGGCGTACTCGCCCAACTGGGCGAAGCTCGGCGACCCGCGCCGCCAGCGGCTTGCCGTCATGCGCGCATCTTGAAATCGTACTAACCTACCAATAAGTAGGTTGTAACGGAGCGAGAATGGAGGTCGCCATGCGGGTCTTCGTGGCGGGCGCCGGCGGCGCGATCGGATCGGCGCTGATCCCTGCCTTGCGCGGCTACGGCCATGCGGTCGCCGGCATGACGCGGTCGGCGGAGAAAGCCGGGCGCATCCGCGCGCTCGGCGCCGAGCCGGTGATCGCCGACGCCTTGGACCGCACGGCGGTCGCCGCCGCCGTCTCCGCCTGGCGGCCGGACGTGGTGATCCACGAGCTCACGGCTTTGCCCGCGGCGCCCGATCTCCGGCGCTTCGACGCGGCTTTCGCCGTCACCAACCGGCTGCGCACCGAAGGGCTGGAGATCCTGATCGCAGCCGCCGAAGCCGCGGGTGCGCGGCGCTTCCTGGCGCAGAGCTTTGCCGGCTGGCCGTTCGCCCGGACCGGCGGCGCGGTGAAGACCGAGACCGATCCGCTCGATACCGATCCGCCGCCGGGCTTCGCCGAGACTTTGCGGGCGATCCGCTTCCTGGAGACGCGGGTCACCGGCTTGACCGCGATGACCGGCCTGGTGCTGCGCTATGGCGGGTTCTATGGGCCGGGCACCGGGATCGCGCCGGAGGGCACGCTGGTTGCCGCGCTCAAGCGGCGGCGGCTGCCGATCGTCGGCACCGGCGGCGGCGTCTGGTCGTTCATCCATATCGACGATGCCGCCGAGGCGACGGCGCTCGCCGTGGAGTGCGGCGCGGCCGGCATCTACCAGATCGTGGATGACGCGCCGGCGCCGGTCGCCGAATGGCTCCCCGCCCTCGTCGCCGCCGCGGGCGCAAAACCGCCGCGCCACGTCCCCGCCTGGCTCGCGCGGTTGTTGATCGGACGCGGCGGTGTGCTGATGATGACGGCAGCCCGCGGCGCCGACAACGCGAAGGCAAAGGCGGCGCTCGGCTGGCGCCTCCGCTGGCCACACTGGCGGGAGGGATTCCCGGCGGCTTTGGGCCGCTAGGCGGGATCGGGGCGCGTTTCGCCGACGATCACGCCGCCGCCGGGGTTCCGATGACGACGGCGAGGTCGGCGGCGGTGACCGTCACGACCGAAGCCGGCTGCAGGCTGCGGCGGTATTTCACCAGGGCCGCGATCTCGAAATCGAGACGCCGGGCCTCGAACTTGCGGATGATCGTCATCGCGTCATCCTCGGGCGCGCAACCCATCGCCTGCAGCGCGTCGCGCGCGGCATAGCATTCGATGATGGTGTCGCCGGCCAGCGCGCTGGTTTTCACAGCTTGGCGCTGAGGAAAGTATACCGGGGTCTCGCCGATGAACTGGAGCGACATAGTGGGCCTCTCCGATCCGGGAAAATGAACGAAGGACAGAATGCCCCCTGCGACGGAACCGGGCAAACCGAATCCGGTGTGCAACTTAAGATTCATCGCGTCTCGATATATCATCCACGATGTGGGAATTGGGCGGTAGGGCTAAGCCCGTCGCAAATTCGCCATGAAACGGCCCGGAATGCCGATGCTGAGGGCGTCGCCGTCGAGGGTGACGGTGCGGGTCTGGGCGGTGGCGACATCGTGGGACTCGCTGCCGGATTCGATGGCGATGATCAGGGTCGAGCCGTCCGCCTTGTACGTGCCGAAATAGGCGATGAAGGAGCGGGCCACCTCCTCCGCCGTGACGCCGCGGCCCGGGCTCTTGCTGAGCTGGATGAAGATCCGGCCGGCCGCGTCGAAGATCGCGTAGCCGGTGGGGTTCTCGCCCAGCGGATGCTGCTCGCGGCCGTCGGGCCACTCGGTGAAGCCGGCGACGCGCCAGGTGCCGATGAGGTCTTTGGCGGTGGGCATGGTGGAGCTCCGTCCTTCCGAGAAATCGTCATGCCCGGGCGCGACCCGGGCATCTCTATCAGGAGGAAACTCGGCACGAGATCCCCGGGTCAAGCCCCGGGGATGACGAATCTCAGATCACGCTCGCATCCGCTTGCCTTCGGGATCGAAAAGCGGGTCGGTGATGATCGTGGCCTTGCGGTTGTCGCCGATGATCTCGATCTCGAACGCGCCCGAGCCCAGATCCGTCGCCAACTCCTTGGGCACATAGCCTTGCGCCATCGACTTGTCGACATAATGCGCGTAGCCGCCGGAGGTGACCCAGCCGACGACCTTGCCCTTGTGCCAGATCGGCTCGTCGCCCAGCACGTCGCAATCGGCGGCGTCCACCACCATCGAGACGCGGCGCAGCTTGCCGCCGCTCCGCTTCTCCTCCATCGCCGCCTCGCGGCCGATGAAGTCGTTCTTGCCGAGATCGATGAAGCGGTCGAGACCGGCTTCGAAGCCGCCATAGATCGGACGGAGCTCGCGGAACCAGGTGGGGAAGTTCTTCTCCAGGCGCATCGAGAGCAGCGCGCGCATGCCGAAGTTCACGATGCCATGCGGCTTACCGGCCTTCATGATCTCCTGATAGAGGCGGCGCTGGAAGTCCGGCGCCACCCAGATCTCGTAGCCGAGATCGCCGGTATAGGTGACGCGGTTGATCAGGGTCGGCGTGTTGGCGATATCCATGGAACGATGGTCCATGAACTTGAAGCCGGCATTCGAGACATCCTCGTCGGTCAGCGCCTGCAGCACGTCGCGCGACTTCGGACCGGCGATCGAGAGGCCGACCAGGTTCATGTCGTAGCGGTGGATCTTCACCGAGCCGTCGGCGGGCAGGTGCTGCTCGAACCAGCGCATGTGATATTTCTGCGCCTGGCTGGAGCCCCACATGTAGAAGAGCTCATCGCCGGCCTTGGCGATGGTGAAGTCGCCGATCAGCATGCCCTTCGGGTTGAGCATGGGGGTGAGGATCATGCGGCCGGTTCTCGGCATCTTGTTGGTCATCAGGCGCGAGAGGAAGCTCTCGGCACCCGGGCCGCTGAAACGGTACTTGGCGAAGTTCGCGATCTCGGTGACGCCGACGCCGTTGCGCGTGCCCAGCACCTCGGCCTTCACATGCTTGAAGTCGTTGGAGCGGTGGAAGGAGACGACGTCCTTCGGCTCCACGCCCTTCGGCGCGAACCAGAGCGGCGTCTCCAGGCCCCAGCTATCGCCCATCACGGCGCCCTGGGAGAGCATGATGTCGTAGAGCGCCGTCGTCTGTTGCGGGCGCGCGGCGGGCAGTTCCTCGTTCGGGAAGCGGATCGAGAAGCGGCGGGCGTAGTTCTCGCGCACTTTCTCGTTGGTGTAGGAACGGGTCGCCCATTCGCCGAAGCGGGCGATGTCCATCGCCCAGACGTCGAAGCCGGGATCGCCGGTCGTCATCCATTGCGAGAGTGCCAAGCCGACGCCGCCGCCCTGGCTGAAGCCCGCCATGACGGCGCAGGCGCACCAGAAGTTCCTGAGGCCCTGGACCGGGCCGACCAGCGGGTTGCCGTCGGGCGAGAAGGTGAACGGGCCGTTGATGACGCGCTTGATGCCGGCATGCTCCAAGGCCGGGAAGTGCTTGTAGCCGAGCGCGAGATTGGGCTCGATCCGGTCGAGATCGGGCTGCAACAGCTCCTGGCCGAAAGTCCACGGCGTCTCGCGCGGCTGCCAGGGCTTGCAGGCCTGCTCGTAGGTGCCGAGCACCATGCCCTGGCGTTCCTGGCGCATGTAGATCTCGGACTTGAAGTCGATGATGTGCGGCAGCTCGTGGCCGCGCTCCTTGTTGAAGGAGATCACCTCCTGCATGTCCTCGGTGACGAGGTACATGTGCTCCATGGCGAGCACCGGCAGCTCGAGGCCGACCATGCGGCCGATCTCGCGGGCCCAGAGGCCGCCGCAATTGACGACATGCTCGGCGTGGATGTTGCCCTGCTCGGTGATCACATCCCAGGTGCCGTCGGTGCGCGGCTTCAGGTCGGTGACGCGGCAGCTCTGATAGATTTCCGCGCCGGCGATGCGCGCCGACTTGGCATAGGCGTTGGTGGTGCCGTTGGGATCGAGATTGCCGTCGGCGGCGTCGAGCATGGCGCCGACGAAATACTTCTCCTCCAGCAGCGGATGCAGCTTCTTCGCCTCGGCCATGGTCAGCATCTCGGTCTCCAGGCCGAGATAGCGGGCGCGGGCATGGGCCATCTTCAGCCATTCCAGGCGCTCGTTGCTGTCGGCCAGGATCAGGCCCCCGGAGCGATGGAGGCCGCAGCTCTCGCCGGAGATCTTCTCCAGCTCGTTATAGAGACCGATCGTATAGCCCTGGAGCTTCGCCACATTGGGATCGCCGTTGAGCGTGTGGAAGCCGCCGGCGGCATGCCAGGTCGAGCCCGAGGTCAGCCGGTCGCGCTCGATCAGGACGACGTCTTTCCAGCCCGCCTTGGTCAGGTGGTAGAGGACGGAGCAGCCGACGACACCGCCGCCGATGACGACAACACGGGCATGATTTTTCATAAGATGATCCCTGAAAACAGAACGCGCCTCGGCGTTTGCCGCCGATTTCGGCAGAAGCTAAAGGGGCGGCGCTGGGGCTGCCAATGCGTTTTTGGGTGGGTCGCCAAAGGGGTGGGTCATGTTGTGGAAGTCCCAGAAGGCCTCTTCCGGTGAAGATTCGCGGGAAAGACCCGTCGCCCCCTCACCCCTACCCTCTCCCTCCCCGATTGTTTCGGCTCGATTTACAGTCTGCTAACCAGCCGGCGAATTGTTTCCATGGCCGACGGGGTGCAAATCTTCTCGCAGTCCAACCCGAGGAGATTCCCATGTCCGACACGGCCCTTTCCGGCCTTTCCAGCGCCAAGCCGCTGGTGCCGGTCTTCGCCACCATCCAGAACGCCTTTCGCCCGATCGCCGACGTGGGCGTCCGTGCAGCCACCGGCCTCTTCCTGATGCCGCATGGCGCGCAGAAGCTGTTCGGCCTGTTCGGCGGCTATGGGCCGGAAGCGACCGGGCAGTTCTTCGCCGCCAAGCTCGGCCTGCCCGCCTCCTTCGCGGTGCTGGCGGGATCGATCGAGTTCTTCGGCGGCCTCGCTCTGGCGCTGGGCCTGCTGACCCGCCCGGTCGCCGCCCTGGTCTTCGGCATGATGGTGGTCGCCGTGGTGCAGGTGCATCTTCCCAACGGCTATTTCTGGACCGATGGCGGGTTCGAATACCCGCTGCTCTGGGCGATTCTCGCCCTCTCCTATGTCGTGAAGGGCGGTGGCCGGTATTCGCTCGACGCCAAGATCGGCCGCGAGATCTGAGGGCGATCGGCGCGCCGGATCGGCCGGTGCGCCGTTGAGCGATCCAGCGCGTTGATCTCTACTTTCGGGCCAGCCATGATGCGGCACCGCAATCGCATGCAGTGCGCATCATGGCCGATCTCGATCTCTGCTACACGCCCGCCGTCGAACTCGCCGCGCGGATCCGGGCCGGCGACCTCAGCCCGGTCACCGTCATCGAGAACGCGCTCGACCGGATCAAGACGGTCAATGCCAAGCTCAACTGCTTCTGCTTCGTCTATCCGGAAGAGGCGCTGGAGCTCGCCCGCGAGCGGGAAGCCGAGGCGAGGATCGGCCAGTTCCGCGGGCCGCTGCATGGCGTGCCCTTCGCCATCAAGGATCTGACGCCGACCAAGGGCAAGCGCACGACGCTCGGCTCCTACGCCTATGAGAACTGGGTGCCGGACCATGACGCGCCGATCGTCCAGGCGCTCAAGGATGCCGGCGGCATCATGGTCGGCAAGACCACGACGCCCGAGTTCGCCTATTCCAGCTTCACCGAGAGCCCGCTCTGGGGCATCACGCGCAATCCGTGGAATCCGGAGCGCTGCGCCGGCGGCTCCTCAGGTGGATCGGGTGTCGCCGTCGCGACCGGCTGCGTGCCCTTCGCCGAAGGCTCGGATATGGGCGGGTCGGTGCGCATCCCGGCGAGCTTCTGCGGCACGCTGGGATTGAAGCCGAGCTTCGGCCGCATCCCCTTCACCATCCTGCCGAGCCAGTTCGACCAGATCTCGCATTTCGGGCCGCTGGCCCGCACGGTGGGCGATCTCTGCCTCTTCATGCAGGTGACCCAGGGCCCGGACGAGCGCGACATCCAATCGCTGAAGACGCCGCTGAACTTCCTGCAACCGGTCGGGGATGTGAGGGGCCGGCGCTATGCGCTGGTGCTCGATTTCGGCAACCGGCTCTGGCACCCGGAGGTCGAGGCGGCGATCCGGCGCAGCGCGCAGGTGCTGGTCAGCGCGGGCGCCACGATCGAGGACGTCAAGATGTCCTGGGGCCTCGACCAGGACGAGCTATGGTCGAAGCATTGGGCGGTCTATCTCGCCGCCTTCTTCGGCCATGTGCTGCCGAAATACCGCAAGAAGATGGACCCGCTGGTGGTGAACCTGATCGAGCGCGGCCTGGCGATGTCGGCGGTCGAGTTCAAGCAGCTCGAATTCGGCCGCACCGAGATGTGGAAGGAGCTGTCGCCGATCCTGGAACGCTATGACGGCGTGATCTGCCCGACCATGGCGCAGCCGGCGCCGACCCATGGCCGCAGCGACCAGGATTTCTGGCGCCTGGACGAACAGGGCCGGTACCTCGCGCTCGACGTGACGTCGTGCTGGAACTTCGTCAGCCAATGTCCCGCGATCTCTATCCCGGCGGGATTCACCAGCGACGGGCTGCCGATCGGATTGCAGGTGATCGGGCGCCGGTTCGAGGATCTGGGGCCGATCGCGGTCGCGGCGGTGCTGGAGCAGCGGGCGCCCTGGGCGGACAAGCGGCCGCCGGTGTAAGTCGGGCCGAGGATCCTCTCCGACAGCGATGCGGGGTGGACATCTTCAGATACGAGTCTCGGCGGTGACCCGGACCGGACTCCATCGGCACGCTGAATCCGCATCATAAAAACAGAGCCGCCAAGAAACTTTTGCGAGTGGCGTAAGGCTCTGCGACAGTGCGTGCATCCCCGACCGGTGTTGCACGATGTTCGACGTCGATCCGCAGCTGCTCGACCTGCTCTATCGTGGCGTTACCGAGCCGGGCGGGTTCGACCAGGCGCTCCAGGCGACGATGCAGCTCTTCGGTTGCAGCGGCGCCGCCCTGGTCTCGGCCAATCCGCTGGCGCCGGAATCCAATCTTGCGCTGACCGCGGGGGCCTGGAGCGAGGGTGCCAAGCTCTATCCCCAATTCGCGCATCTCGACCCGGCGCCGGTGATGCTCGCCCGGATGCCGGTCGGCACCGCTTCGGCGACCGACCGCATCTTCACCAGCGAGGAACGGCGCCGCAGCGTCTTCGTGCAGGAGTTCCTGCGGCCGGCCGGTTTCGTGGAAACGCTGGGCGGCAATCTGTTCTCGGACAAGAACCGGTTCGCGGTGATCGGCCTGCACCGCGGCACCGACCGCGCCGCGTTCAACGAGGACGAGATCGCGCGGCTCGGCCGGCTGATCCCGCATATTGCCCGCGCGCTGCAGTTGCGCCGCATGTTCGAGAGCATGGCCGGCATGGCGAGCGGATTGCAGGCGATCCTGGACCGGCTGCATGCCGGCGTGATGCTGCTCGACCGCAAGGGGACGGCGCTCTTCGTCAACGCCGCGATGCAGGCGATCACCCGGCGCGGCGACGGCCTGAGCCTGGACCGCGAGGGCCGGCTGTTTCCGAGCGATCTCACCGCGCGGCGCAAGCTGGAACGCCTGCTGGCGCAGCAAGCCAATGAAGGCGGCGCCGGCGGCACTTTCGTCATTCCGCGCCGCGAGCCGGGCTCGCATTACGCCGGGATCGTGGCACCGGTGCCGCCCGCCTTCGACGACATGACCTGGGACCGGACCGGCAACCGCCAGGAACGCGGCGAGATGCTGGTCATCATCCACGATCCCGATACGCGGTCGCGCAACGCCGCCGAGATCCTGCAGACCGGATTGAACCTGACCAGGGCCGCGGCCCGGCTGGTCGAGGCGTTGAGCGCCGATGACGACCTGCAGAGCTTCGCCATGCGCGAGGGCATCACCATCCACACCGCGCGCTTCCACCTGCGGACGGCTTTGGCGCGGACCGGTGCCGGCACCCAGGCCGAGCTGGTGCGGATCGCGGTCCGGCTGCTGCGGGACGTGGCGATGCGGGGGTGACTCCGCCCGATTTGACCCCCGCCCCGCTCCCGCGCTAAGTCAGCGCCAGAATAATGGGGAGTGCCGATGGGCGAGATGAGAACCGGAATGCGGACCGGGGGGCAGGTGCTGGTCGATGCGCTGAAGGGCCATGGCGTGGACATGGCCTTTGCCGTGCCGGGCGAGAGCTATCTGGCGGTGCTGGATGCGCTGCACGATGCCAGCAACCAGATCCGGCTCATCACCTGCCGCCAGGAAGGCGGCGCCGCCTATATGGCCGAGGCCTATGGCAAGCTGACCGGTAAGCCGGGGATCTGCATGGTGACCCGCGGTCCGGGCGCCACCAATGCCTCCGTCGGCCTGCATACCGCGTTCCAGGATTCGACGCCGATGATCCTGTTCATCGGCCAGGTGGCGCGCGACCAGGAAGAGCGCGAGGCATTCCAGGAAGTCGATTTCCGCCGCATGTTCGGGCCGCTCACCAAATGGACGGCGCAGATCGAGGATGCGCGCCGCATTCCGGAGATCGTGAGCCAGGCGTTTCACCGCGCGATGAACGGCCGGCCGGGGCCGGTCGCGATCGCTCTGCCAGAGGACATGCTGACCGACACGGTCGACGTGCCGGATGCCGGACACTACGTCGTCGCGCGCGGCAATCCGAGTGGCGCGCAGATGGCGGAATTGCGCGAGCGCCTCGCGAAGGCGAAGCGGCCGCTGGCGATCCTGGGTGGCGGCGGGTGGGACGCGCAGGCGGTCGCGGATTTCTCCGCTTTCGCCAAGGCGATGAATCTCCCGGTCGGCACCTCCTTCCGCTGCCATGACCTGATCGACAACGACCATCCCTGCTATGCCGGCGATGTCGGCATCGGCTTGAACCCGAAGCTCGCTGAGCGGGTGCGGCAAGCGGACCTGCTGCTGGTCGTCGGCGCGCGACTGGGCGAGATGACGACCAGCGGTTATACGCTGCTGGACGTGCCGGTGCCGAAGCAGGCTTTGGTCCATGTGCATGCCTCGCCGGAGGAATTGGGCCGGATCTATCAGACCGTGCTGCCGATCAATTCCGGCATGGCGGGATTCGCCGCGATGGCCAAGGCGCTGACGCCGGTCGATCATTCGGCCTGGGATGCCGAGACCGCGGCGGCCCATGCCGATTATCTCGCCTGGCAGCAGCACGGGACCAATCCCGGCGCGGTGCAGATGGGCGACATCATCGCCTATCTGCGCGACAAGCTGCCGGCGGA
>DASZYM010000104.1:0-11230 GCA_035545355.1 Dongiaceae bacterium | reverse complement strand
GACGGGTCCTGGGCGTGCATGTTCTCGAACGAGCCCATGTAGAGCATCTCCGGCCCGCCTTCCTCGACGTCGTATTGCGGCTTGTCGCAGGGGAAGTCGCCCGGGCCTACGATCGAGCCGGACTTGATCTCGATGGTCTTGCCGACCAGCGATTTGGGCTCGCTGGGGTCGAGCTGATCGCTCGGCAGCACCCAGGGCGCGGGCTTCGCGTCGGCGATCTTCCACTTGCCGATATAGAAGGCATCTTCGGCCTGACTAGCCGTCATTCCGCCGACAAGCGAAAGCGAAGCGGCGAAGGCGAAAGCGGCGGCGCGTGTGACGGTCGTCATGGTTTTACGATCCTGAGCGGTTGTTCGGTTCGGGCAATGCGTCGCCGCAAGGACGCAGCCGGTTCAACGCTCGGGATTCAGCTCTTGAGGCCGAAGAAGCGCGCGGTCCAGGCGCGGTCGATCCCCGCCGGTGTCCAGCAGGCATGCCGCCGCAAGCTGCAGGAAACGCCCGGGACGGGGGTGAAGACGCGCATGCCGCTCGCCTCGTCCGACGGCCCGTCATAGAACACGCCGCCCAGCACCGGGCCGCTCACATAGGGCGAACCCCAGACCGGTGAGCCCGGGAGATAGGGCGAGGCCGAAATCGTGCCGTTGCCGGCGTCCTGGGCGACGCGCTGAGCGGAAACTCCGCCCGCCAAAGCCGGCGTGCCGATCGCAGCGAACAGAATCAGAGCGGCGGCGAAATGAGGTTTCATGGCCGGTCCCTCGTCCCGCCGCGAGGGTCGCATGCGGCGCGGCGAAGCGCAAATCACCCGGCCGTGTGGTCGCGGGATGCCCGCCGCCGGGGGCACGGCGGCGGGCGGGCGGCAGCGCGCGAGGGAGACTATTCGGTTTCCTTCACGACGTGCCAGACGTCCTTGAACTTGTCGCCGGCGACGTCGCCCGGCTTGGTGTCCTTGACGAACGTGTAGAGCGGCTTGCCGCCATCGGCCCACTGCATGCTGCCGTCGTCGCGCTTGATGATGGTGAGATCGCCGACCGGCTTGTCGCTCCCCATCGCCATGGCGGGCGGCCAGGCCTTGGCGCATTCGCCGTTGCACATCGACTTGCCGCCGGAATCCTTGTCGAAGGTGTAGAGCGTCATGCCCTTCTGATCGACCAGCACCTTGCCGGCCGAAGTGTCCATGGTCTTGAACGGCCCGTAATCCTCGGCGCTCGCAGCGGCGCCCAGGAGCGCAATCGAAGCGACAAGGCCGCAGCCGGCCAGACCGGCTCTCAATGCATGTTTCATGGCTCTCTCTCCGTGCGAGATTCACAGGCTGCACGCAGGCGCGGCCGTTCCGCGTCGACGCATCTCCGGCATCGGCGATCAGGTCGGACGGACACTGCGCGAACTGAAGCCGGACGCCCTTCGGCCGGCTTGAGTGAGGACGCTAGACCCGGCCGGGAGCACCGGCAAATAACAGCTTCGTGTTCGGCCGGTCCGCCACCTTCAATCCCCGGCTGTGACCCGATTCCAGCGCAGCTGATGGAGCGTCCGGTCGAGCGCCAATGCCAGCAGCGCCACGCCGATGCCGATGGCGGTATTGATGATCCGCGCCTCGAACAGCATCATCGCCTGGCCGCGCGAGGAGACGACGAGCTCGATCATCAGCATCACGAAGGCGGTGATGGCGCCGACGCCGAGCGCGCCATGCCGCTGCTGCGCCGGCCAGCGCGCCAGGGCCGCCAGCACCAGACCGATCATCAGCGCCTGGTGGTAGGGCAAGAGCGCGGCATAGATCGCGGCGATCGCGACGCCCAGCACGGTGCCGACGAAGCGCTCCACCATCAGCTTGCGGCTGGAATTGAAATCGGCGCGCAGCACCAGGACCAGCGCCAGCATCGCCCAATACGGCTTCTGCTCGCCGAAGGCGGCGCTGACGAGGAACGTCACCGGCACCGCGCAGGCGACGGCGATCGCGAAAGTCCAGCGGTCGACCAGGCGCGCATGCATCCCGACCAGGATGTCGGCCAGCCCGGGCAGGCTCGCCGGCCGCATCCTGCCGGCGACGACGTCCCAGCCCACCGAGACCAGCCACGCGAAGCCGACGAAGGCCGCCACCACCGCGACGTCGAGCGGCTGGATCTTCGCGTAGAGCGCGCCGATCGCGAGCCCGAAGCAGAAGAAGCGCGAAAGCGTGATGGTCGCCTGATGACCGCTCTCGCTGAGCGCATAGATCACGCCGCCGAAGGCAAAGGCGAGGATCGTCAGCGCCCGGTTGTCATAGACCAGCGAGCCCAATCCCGCGCCGAGCAGGATCGCGACGCCGATCGCGCCGATCCAGAGCAGCCGCACCCCCGGCCGCCCGCCGTTATCCATGCTGTAGGCGGCGATGCTGGCGATCAGTGCGTAGACCAGCCAGGGCTGCGGCCCGAGAAAGAGATTGAGCGCGATCGGTGCGACGACGGTGATGGCGAAACGGATCGAGCGCGCCCAGAGGCTGTCGGTCGCCGGTGCTGCCGTGGGCGCGTCCGCCGCCATCGTGCCTCAGCGCATGATCTTGACGTCGTTGAACTGGATCACCGCCTCCACATCCGTGTAATTCGGGATGTCGCCGGTCAAGGTCGCCATATGCGGCATGAAGACTTCCAGGAACGCTTCCACGCTGTCGAACAGCAGATGGCACATGGCGATATAGGCCGGCCTCGAGCCGGGCGTCGTGCCCATGATGCCGTGTTCCACGATCATGCCCTTCATCTTCGGCGCCAGCAGCCGTTCGGTCATCGGCATATGCGTGTTCAGGTAGTAGTCGAGATCGAAACGCGAGCCCTCGGTGTTCGGATAGAGAATGCTGACACGGACCATCGGGTTGCCTTTGCTGCCGAGCGCCCGAATCGGCGCATCAGGCATAATAGGCCCAGACCGTCTTCCAGAGCATCGCGGCGAGCCCGACGATGCCGAGGCTCAGGATCGCGGCGCCCGCCGCCATGGATAGCCGCCGCGGCGTCGCCCGCACCAGCACCAGCAGCAGGGGCAATAACGGATAGAGATAGCGGCCCTGAAAGCCGTCGATCGTGTCCTTGCCCAGCCCCGTCCACTGCAGATAGAGCAGCGTCAGCGAGAGGCCGAGGAAGGCCGCGACGATCGCGGGCGCCAGCCAGAGCAGGCGCTTCGGATAGGCGATGGTCTTGGTCGGATCCGCCCATAGGGCGATCACGAAAAGCGCGATCAGGACCAGCACGATCATGGGGGCCAGCAGAACCGGCGGCCCGAACAGACCGACGATCTCGACGGCGATCCGCGGGAAGAAGGGAGTCATGAACAGCTTGTGCAACAGGATCGCAAGATAGTCGACGGGATGCTGCAGGATGAATCGCACCTGCGCGTCGGGATCCGCTTGCCCGCTCCAGGTCGTGTAACTGACCCCGGACGCGAACATGCCGTGCTTGACCGACAGCATCCAGCCGAAGCTGCCGAGCGCGCCGGGCAGGATCAGCGCCGCCATCCAGCCCCAATACGCGGCGCCGCTGCGAAAGCGCGCCACCGGGATCGCCAATGCGACGGCCGGCAGCACCAGATAGGCGCTCTTGCATTGCGCGACCACGAAAGCCAGCACCGCAAGCCCCAACAGGCGCCGCGCTGCCAGCACGCCGCCGCCGATCATCGCCCGCAAGGTGCAGGCGATGAACAGGAAGGCCAGCGCATTGGTGAGCGGGTCGGCATCGACCGTGCTGCGGCTATAGACGATCGGCGGCAGCAGCGCCAAAGCCGCCAGCGCATAGCGGTGGGACGGCATGATGCGGATCGCAAGGAAAGTCAGCGCGAGCGCGCTCGCACACCCGACGAGCCGCGCGACCGCGAACAGGGTCAAGGGCGACGCACCGAGCGCCGCGATCACGCGCAGCGCGATCGCCTGGGGCAGATAGGAAAACGGATGATGGACGGCGATCGGATCGGCTGCCAGCGTCGCGGTCGTCTCTGCGCGCAGCGGGATCGCCGCCATCGTGTTATACTCGGCCGTCGAATAGGAGAACGGCAGTTCCAGACCGCCATGGAAGAAGCGCCCGCCTTCCGCGATGAAATCGCCGAGACCGGCCGGCACGTCCGCCGGGCCGACCAGGAATTGGCCATAGGCGATTCCGGCAAGGCGCGGAAAATTGTGGGTCTCGTTGCCGCCGCCGAGCGGCGGTATGAGGAAACAGAGGACAAGGCCGATCGGCCCGGCGATCAGCAGGAAGATGAGATCCGGACGCTGGAGGAGATCGCGCAATCGCATGGGGCCGCAGCCGGAGTCGCAAGTCCCTGAAAGCTAACATGCCGAGAAAGGAAACGAAGGTGCAAACGGATCGATCGACGCGCGTGGCGCATGCGCTTGTTCTGGCAGCCGGGCTGGTCTTCACCGCCCTCCCCGCTTTGGCGCAATCCGGCGGCGATCCGATCCTGGAGGCGAACGGCATCCGCTACGCCTGTGCCGGCATCGGCAAGGTCAGCCGTGAAGACCCGCGTTGGAAGACCTTCCCGGTGAAGCTGGAATTCGCCGCGGCGAACGGCGAATTCCTCGGCGATCCCAGCGTCACGGTGACCGACGGCGCCGGCAAGCAGGTGTTCCAGGCGCAATGCGACGGACCCTGGGTGCTGATCGACCTCCCCGCCGGTGCCTACAAGGTGCACTCGACCGGCCAGAAGGGTCAGTACGCGAAGGATTTCGATCTCGCCGTGAAGACCGGCGCGCAGACGTCGAAGACGATAAGGTTGCCTTAGACCGCCGCGAAGACGAAGCCTAAGGTGCCGGACTGTTCGGCGGCGCGGAGCCTCTCCGGCTCTCATAGGCGCCGCCGCACTCCTTGGCCGCCTGCTCGAGGAGGGCGGCCGCTTTCAAGGGGTAGTTGTTCGCCAGCGCATGCTCGACCATCCGATCGAGCAGACGCAGGCGCACCGCCTTGTGGGCAACGCCGATCACCGCAACCTCATTCAGAAACGCCTGACGGGTTGCGGCGTGCAGATCGCGCCAGCGTTGCGCGGGCGGCTGCACGCAGGCGGGGTCGTAACGGTGCACCTGCTGGCGGCTGATCGCGATGCCGAAGGTTTCGCGCACGGCGTCCGCCACGTCGGAGGGCGACTGATAGCGCGCCAAGCCTCTGACAATGAACTCCTTTACCTCATCGGTAAGTGCACTCATCGTTTTCCATCCTGTCTACGTCCGGTCTACGTTGGGAGAAATTTGAGGCGCGTTCGCGATGGAGCTTGGTCCCATCACTCGCCGGCTTCTATTGGGAAGTGAGGCGCCGCGGCGCCCGGCATGCAAAGCCCCCGCTGCTGCGGGTGGCGCTGGGCAAAAAATCACGGCCCATTTGCAAAACATCATAGTTCACTTTTTGTTCTTTTGCAAGCATCAATTTCAGGCGCAGCATTCCAACCCCGCATTGGTGCATGCGCAGCCCCCTGCCTTCGCAACACCGCGTCAGGAAAAGATCTCAGCTTCGGCGACGGGATCGGGTTTGCGCTTCATCCAGTTCCGCGCCGACGGCGTGAAGAGCAGAACCAGGGCTATGGTCTGACAGATCGCCTGAAGTGCCATCACGAAGCCCGGCGGCTGCGTCACCGTGGCGAGCACGGTCTTCACGGTCGATGGCACGCCAAGCACGAACAGCCCGACAAAAACCCATAGAGCGATCTTGCTGCGTCGACGCGATATCAGCAGCGTGAGCCCCACGATGATCCCAATCACCGCCGCGGCCACGGCCAGCGCGATCAGGTTCACTGCGAATGGCATCTCGCTCCACAGGATCGCAACGTGGACGATGCCGAGCACGATGCTCGCCAACATGAGCCGCTCGAAATTGACAATGCTCTTTGGCATCGCCGGGTCCCCCTCATCTCCTCGTCCAAGCACGACGCTCAACCGTTGCGCGATCAGAGCAGGATACACAGCCTTCGTCCAGGGGGGCCGGGAGACCGGACTGGACGTGACGCCCGCTGCCGGGGTATTTCGCCGTGATGCAGCTTATGTCCAAGTTGCTGCGAACTGTTGTGATGAAGGAAGATTTATGAAGACTCGCTATTTCGCATTGGCTTTGGCCGTGATCGCCCCTCTATCTGCCGCTCAGGCGGAGGATCTCACCAGTTGGGGAACGTCATCGGCCGGTCGCTGCCTCATGGATCGCGGCGATAGCAACATGGCCAAGTTCAATGCAGTCGATAACAATTGCGGCCCCGTGGGCGATGCCACCCGCGTGGCGCGCGCTTTCGTTCTCGCCAACGACTTCGAGACCGTCATCCGGTCCATCCGATTGGGCGATCAAGACGGCACGAAGACCCTGATGACCGCGCTGTGGCGCACGCAAAACCGGAGTCCGGCGCTTACAAGCTGCTGGAAGACCATGGTGAAGGTCTGCGGCGCCGATGAGATCGGCGCGGCGATCGAGGCCGCCAAGCCGGCGCAGCCCTGATCGCTCCCGTTGCCCCGATCAGGAATGCGGTGAACTCTGATCGGGTGCAGCGGAAGCACGGTGGCATTGCAGAAGGAAACTCGTCATGGTCCGCCTTCGCGGACCATGACGAGTTCCGACCTACAGCCAGTTTGGTTCAGGGTTGGAAGCCGGACTTCCTGCGTCCGTCGTTGAGCTTCTGTTCAATTCGAGATCGGCTGCTGCATCATCATCAGCATGTTCGCCAACACGCCGCACCCGCCTGTCATCGGCTGTTCATCGGACTGCGCTAAACCGGTGGCGTCAACGGAGGGGTGTTCCATGCCTGACAAGACGTCCGAACTCGACAGCCTGCAGAGCGCCTACAAGGCCGCCGTGGAGGAATGGATCACGGCAATCAGACAGGAAGAGGCATTGGCCTCGGTCAATCATTCCGTCGCCGAGGTCGACAAATGGGAAGCGGCGCATTTCAAGGAAGATGAGGTCCGCGATAAGGTTCTGGACCTGAAGAAGAAGTACGAAGACGCGCTGCGCGAGGAATTCTTCGGCATTTAAGGCCGCCACTGGCCCTGGACCGGTTGCCCTCCTCCGCCGAGGCTTCGGGGGGCATCCTGCTTCGCATCCAGGTTATGTGCAAATCCTGCGAAGCGCGGAGCGCGAAGCAGGATGGTGCCCGCTGCCGGACTCGAACCGGCACGGCTCTTTCGAGCCTCAGGATTTTAAGTCCTGTGTGTCTACCAATTCCACCAAGCGGGCGATTCAGAGGACAGATGTCAGATGACAGATATCAGAATGGACGTATCGCGTCTGTCCTCTGACATCTGTTACCTGTCTTCCGATTCCCCTTCGATCGGGTCGGCGCCTAAGTTGCGGATGATGGCGCGGAGCTCGACGGCGGCGCCGTCGAGCGCCGCCGCGTCGGTGCCGCGGATGACGAAGCTGGCGCCGAACCGGCCCTGGCGGAAGAACGGATAGGAGCCGATGTCCAGCGCCGGATAGCGCTGCTGCAGCAGGCCGAGATCCTTGGCGATGAGACCCTCGCCGACGAAGCCGCCGATGGTCTTCGAGAGCACCTTGTCGCCATGGGCGAGGCTGCCCTTGATGCCGTCGAACATCGCCTTCAAGATCGCCGGCACGCCGGCCATGACGTAGACGTTCTCCATGCGGAAGCCGGGCGCGATCGAGACCGGATTGTCGATCAGCTCGGCGCCCTCGGGCGTGTTCGCCATCCGCATCCGCGCCTCGGTCGCGTTCGCCGCGCCGTAATGCGCCAGCAGCAGAGCCGCGGCCTTTGGATGCTTGATCAGCTTCACCCCGAACGCCTTGGCGACGCATTCCGAGGTGATGTCGTCATGCGTGGGTCCGATGCCGCCGGAGGTGAACACGTAATCATAGGCCGCACGTAGCGCATTCACCGCCTCGACGATGCGCGCCTCGATGTCGGGCACGACCCGCGCCTCCATCAGGCGCACGCCGATCCCGGTCAGGCCGGTCGCGATATAGTTGAGGTTGGCGTCCTTGGTGCGGCCGGACAGGATCTCGTTGCCGATCACCAGCACCGCGGCGGTGACGATCTTCGGCTCGCCCGCCTTGGCGTCATGCATGCCGGCCATGTCAGTCGGCTTCGTGATAGCCGAGCTGGGACATGCAGTCCTTGAGCACGGACCTGAACCGGTTCTGATGCTTGTAGTTTTGCATGCTCTGCAGCGGCGAGGTGTCGACCGGGCTCGAGGAGGCCGTGTCCGCGGCCGCGATGTCCTGGTCGATGCTGACATCGCGGTCGGTCTGGACCTGGGCCTGTTCGGTGCAGCTCGCGAGATCGTCCTGCGCCTGCGCATCGGTGACGCCCGGCTTGCTCCAGGTGATGTTGTGCGAGAAGAACGAACACCCCCCGAGCGCCAGAGCCAAGAGCAGCGCGCAGGACAGACCGGCGCGGGACGCAGCAGCATATCGGGTCATGCGGAAGTCCTGGATCCAAATCGGTTTTTTCGGCGTTAACTTGCCTCGTTCCGCCCTGTCGCGCAACCACGCGGCGACGGGCCGCCCCTCGTCCTCTTCCACCGGACCGGGAATCGGCTATGTTCACCCGCAATTCGGGGTGGGGTCGCGCGCCGGCGCGGAATGCGTTCGACACTTTCTGCTTGAGGCCTACCGAATGAGCCAACGCCCTCCCGACCCCCTGCCGGCGGGCCTGCTGCCGCTCTACCGCTATTGGGATGCGAAGCGCGGCGGCCGGAAGATGCCGCGGCGGTCGGATATCGATCCCGCGGAGCTGGTGCCGTTCCTCCCCCGGCTGATGATCGTGGACGTGGTCGATGACGAGCGGCGCTATGTCTATCGCCTGGTCGGCACCCGCGAGGTCGAGGCGCGCGGCCGCGACCCGACCGGCCGTCCGGTGGGCGAGGCCTTCATCGGCTCGAGCCGGGAGAAAGTGCTGGCGAATTACGATCGGGTCTTCATGACCGGCCGTCCTTATGTCGATACCGGCACGGTGATCACCGTCGAGGACAAGCTCGACGACAGCCATGTCATCTTCCTGCCGATCAGCGAGGACGATCAGAAGGTCTCGCAGATCCTGGTCTATACCGTCTTCGAGCATTGATGCAGTTCGATCCGCCCTTGCTCGAGGCGCGGCTGCGCCTGCGCTATAAGCGCTTCCTCGCCGACATGGAGATCCCGGGGGAAACGGCCGGGCGGCACGTGACCGTGCATTGTCCCAATCCGGGCTCGATGATGGGCCTGGCGGAGCCCGGCAGCCGCTGCTGGCTCAGCCCCAAGACCGGCACCAAGCTGCCCTATGCCTGGGAGCTGGTGGAGACCGGCGCCGGGGCCCTGGTCGGCATCCATACCGGCCGGGCCAATGCGATCGTGGCGGAAGGCCTGGCCGCCGGCCGCTTTCCCGGCCTGCCCAGCGCCAAGGTCCAGCGCGAGGTGAAGGTGGGACACGAATCCCGGCTCGACTTCCGGCTGGAGGATGCGGCGGGCAAGCCCTGCTGGGTCGAGGTCAAGAGCGTCACCCTCTCGCGCCGCGCCGGCATCGCCGAGTTCCCGGACGCCAAGACGGCGCGGGGCGCCCGCCATCTGGCCGAGCTCGCCGCCCTGAAACAGCGCGGCGAGCGCGCCGTGCTGCTGTTCCTGGCCCAGCGCGCCGATTGCGGCGAAATGACCATCGCCGCGGATATCGACCCCTTCTATGCGTCCGCCCTGACCCAGGTCCGCGCCCAAGGCGTGGAAATCATGGCGTTTTCCTGCGAAATCTCGCCCGCCGGCATTGACGCGGGGCGAGAGATCGCCTTTATCCATCCCTAGGAATGGTCGCCAAACTTTCAAATCCGCTCCGGCACGGCTATCCTGTCGGGAAAGCGGGCTAGCGAATTGAACATGCAGAAGAAAGACGTCGCCGAAGACTGGATCAACGAGGACCGGCGAATCAAAATCCACGATGCGTCGGGCTTCGACGGGATGCGCAAGGCCGGCCGGCTGGCCGCCGAGGTGCTGGATTTCATCACCCCCTATGTCCAGCCCGGCGTCACCACCGAGGAGCTGGACCGGCTCTGCCACGACTTCATCGTCGAGCGGAACGCGATCCCCGCGCCGCTCAACTATCGCGGCTTCCCGAAATCGATCTGCACCTCGATCAACCACGTGGTCTGCCACGGCATCCCCGGTCCGCGGAAGCTGATCGAAGGCGACACCGTCAATATCGACGTGACGGTGATCCTCGACGGCTGGCACGGCGATTCCAGCCGGATGTATTGCGCCGGCAAGGTCGGCGTCCAGGCGCAGAAGCTGATCGACGTCACCTACGAATCGATGATGCGCGGCATCGAGCAGGTGCGCCCGGGTGCCACGGTCGGCGATATCGGCTTTGCGATCCAGAGCTTCGCCGAGAAGCAGCGCTTCTCGGTCGTGCGCGACTTCTGCGGCCATGGCATCGGGCGCATCTTCCACGACACGCCGTCGATCCTGCATTTCGGCCGCCCCGGCACCGGGCCGGAGCTCAAGGCCGGCATGTTCTTCACCGTCGAGCCGATGATCAATGCCGGCAAATACGACGTGAAGATCCTGGAGGACGGCTGGACCGCGGTCACCCGCGACAAGAAGCTCTCCGCCCAGTTCGAGCACACCGTCGGCGTCACCGAGACCGGCTGCGAGATCTTCACCCTCTCGCCCAAGGAACTGCATAAGCCGCCTTATCTGATCTGAGGCGGCCGTTGGGGGAAGCGCCACCAGATCCGAGTGGGGAAAAACCGGACTATCTCGGCCATCGCAAGCGGCTGCGCGAGCGCTTCCTGAACGGCGGCAGCATGGCGCTCGCCGATTACGAGCTGCTCGAGCTCCTGCTCTGCCAGGCCCAGCCGCGCCGCGACATGAAGCCCCTGGCCAAGGCGCTGATCAAGCGCTTCGGCAGCTTCTCCCGCGCGCTGGCCGCCAGCCCCGACGCTTTGGCCGAGATCGACGGCATGGGCGAAGCCGCCATCACGGTGCTGAAGACCGTCCAAGCCGCGGCGCTGCTCATGCAGCGGCAGGACCTCAGCCAGAATCCGGTGCTCTCATCCTGGAAGTCGGTGCTGGATTACTGCCATTCGGCGATGGCGCACGAGACCATCGAGCAGTTCCGCCTGCTCTTCCTCGACGGCAAGAATGCGCTGATCGCCGACGAGGTGCAGAGCCACGGCACGGTCAACCACACGCCGGTCTATGTGCGCGAGGTGGCCAAGCGCGCGCTTTCGCTCGACGCCTCGGCGGTGATCATGGCCCACAACCACCCGACCGGCGATCCCTCGCCCTCCCGCGACGACATCGAGATGACCAAGCAGGTCAAGATC
>DASZYM010000103.1:0-3349 GCA_035545355.1 Dongiaceae bacterium | reverse complement strand
GACGCATTGAAATAGCGCTCCGGCATCTGCTCGGGCGCGCCGCCCATCATCTCGATCGAATAGGCGCGGCCATGGGGCATGCCGGTGGCGTGATAGTCCACGTCAAGCTGGTACATACCGCAGATCGGCACCGCGGCATCGACGATATCGGCGAAGCGGGTGATCGCCACCCAGGACGAATAGCCGCCATAAGAAAGGCCGGCGACGCCGATCCGTCCCCTCTTCGCCTTGCCGGCGGCGACCAGCGCGTCGATCCCGCTGCGGATGTCATCCTGCTCGCGCCCGCCCCATCCGTTGATCTTGATCGCCTCGCGGAACGCCGTGCCGAAACCGGTCGAGCCGCGATAATTGGGATCGAGCACCGTGAACCCGGCGCCGACCAGAAACTGGACTATGGGGTTGATCCAGTCCTCGCTGTGCCAGGTCGGCCCGCCATGGACCCAGACGATGAGACCGCGTGAGGGCGTCTGCGGCTCATAGAGCCAGCCTTGAATCGACGCGGCATCCGACGAGTCCCAGCGGAATGACCGGGCGGCATGGAAATCGCCGCCGGAGAATTGTTCCGCGGCGCGCGTGAGGTTCACGATCTGCATCGTCACCGGGTCGACGCGCACGAGATCATGCGGAGCGCGTGAGCTGTAGGATTCACAGATCCAATCGCCACCGGAGAGCTGCCCGATCGGCAAGAGGCTGACCCCCGGTGCAACGAACGCTCGCTCCTCACCGGCTTCGACATTCAGCAGCTTCGCCGTCAGGCGGCCTTGCACATAGTCCAGCACCATCGCCGAGCAGCCGTCCCGGCCGGCGACGATCCCCTCGATGCATCGTTCCGGATCGTCGATCAGCCAGCGCACCGCTCCCCTATCGGCATCGAGCAGGCCGACGCGCTCGTGGGTGGCGGTCTCGGCCTGGACCAGCAACAGATGATCGCGGCCCAGCCAATTCGCCCGGGTCTTGAGGCGATCGCCGGCATTCAGGACCTCGCGATCGCCGTTGCCATCGCACCCGACCACCCAGATCTGATTGCCGGCGGCATGCAGGTCGCACCGCGAATAGAGGATGAGCGTCTCATCGGGCGACAGCTCGGGTTCGAACTCGCAGACACTGCCGGCGCGCGCCAGGATCCGGCGCTCGCCGGATGCCAGGTCGAGCCGGTGGATGCGGCTGCCCGCGCCGTGCGTCTCACCGTCGAAATCCGCCGAATAGACGAGCTGGGTCGCCGCGCGATTCATCACGCCGCCGAACACATAATGCTCCGACTGCGCCGGCGTCAGCGGCTGGAGCGCTTCCGGCGCGGTGCGATCGAGGAGGAACAGGCGATCGTGCTCGTCGCCGCCGATCGATTGTGCGAGGACCAGCCGGCTGCCGTCATGGGAGAGACTGCGCGTCTGGAAATGGTCGCGGCCATGGGTGAGGCGTTGCGGCGGCCCGGAGCCGTCGGTCGGGACGATCCAGACCTCGCCGGTATCCGCGAGGCCGGTCCAGGTCCAGGCAAGCCATTTGCCGTCGCCGGAGATGCGCGGCGACCAGACGATCGGATAGCGCGCCCAGCGTCGCGCCAACCCGGCGATCGGTGGGTGGCTCATGCGAAGGCTTGGGCGAAGAAACCGGCAAGGCGCCTCAGCAGGATCTTTCGGTTCGACGGCTTGCCGATCCCATGGCCCTCGTCGTCGAAGATCAGCACGTCATAGGGAATCTTCGCCGCATCCAGGCGCGCCCGCACATCGGCCACATTCTGCGGCGTGACGTTGGGATCGTTGGCGCCCTGGATGATCAGCAGCCGGCCCTTGATATTCTCGATGAAATGGATCGGAGAGCGCTCGCGGAAGCGTTCGGGCGCGGTCTCGGGCGTGCCGCCCATCATCTCTTCAGAATAGGGCCGGAGATCGGGCCGCGTGGTCTCGTAATCGACCACGAGATCGGTCATGCCGCAGATCGGCGCGGCGGCCGCGATCACCGCCGTCGGATAATGGGTGATTGCCCACCAGGAGGAATAGCCGCCATAGGACGTGCCGGTGATGCCGATCTTGCCGGGCTTGGCGATGCCGGCGCGGACCAGCGCCTCGGCGCCGGTGCGGATATCGACCTGCTCGGCCCCGCCCCATCCCTCCTTCTTCACCGCTTCCTGGAATTGCAGCGAGAATCCGGTCGAGCCGCGGTAGTTCGGCTGCAGCACGTTGAAGCCGCAGCGGGCGAAATATTGCGGGTCGATCCCGAAGGCGTCCTCGTCATGGCCGGTCGGTCCGCCGTGAACGTCGAGAATGGTGCCGATCGCCTCGCCGCGCGCGCGGTAGAGCCAGCCCTGGATCGGCGTGCCGTCCGTCGAGCTCCAGCGGAAATCCTCCGCCGCCGTCAGCTCCGCCGGTGTGGGGATGGCGATGCCGGGATGCGCCGAGAGATCCGCGAGGATACGCGGGCCGGTACTCTCCAGCGCGACGCGCACCAGCCGCACCGGATGGCGCGCATCGTAATGCCAGGCGAGCCAGGCGCCGTCCGCCAGCGGACCGACCGGCGTGAGCTGGCCGTCGGCGAACGGACCGAACAGGCGCTCGCGCTTCGTGAGTGGATGCAGCAGATGCACGACCGGCCGGGTATCGCGCATCTCCTCGACGATGATCTCCTCGGCGCGCCGCGGCCAGACCGCGTCGGCGATCGGCCGGTCCGGATCGTCGATCAGCCAGTCCACCGTACTGCCATTGAGCGGCCAGAGCCCGACCTTGCGATGCGTTTCCGTCTCGGCGGTCAGAAGCACGGTGCTGCCGTCGGGCGACCACATGCCGTCGGCCTTCTTGTCGGCGCCGACATTCACGATCTCCCGGTCGAAGCTGCCCTCGATATCGGTCAGCCAGAGCTGGCTCCCGCCGGGATGAAGATCGTTGCGGTCATAGAGGATGTGCCGGTCGTCGGGCGAGAGCAGCGGCGCTGCGTAATTCGCACGCTTGGGCTGTGCCAGGACCCGGCGCGCACCGCTCTCGGCATCCTGCCGGTAGATCAGCGACGGCTCGATCTCTTCGCCGCTCTCGGGATCGAGATTGGCGGCGAAGATCAGGGTACGATTGTCGGAAGCGAGCTGTCCACCATGGATATAATAATCCGGCCGGTCCTCGGTCAGGGCCCGCGACGGACGGCCGTCGATATAGGCGATATGCAGGCCGACGCGCTCGTCGCCGTCCTTGCTGCGGCCATAAACGATGCCGAGGCTGTCCGGCGTCCAGCGGAAGCTCTCGCAGTCCCACGCATCCGCCACCAACGGCCGCGGCGCCGCCGTGCCACCCGAAGCGGCAATCCAGAGCTGAGTCGTCTCGGCCAGCCTGGCCCAGATCCATGCCACCCATTGTCCGTCGGGTGA
>DASZYM010000102.1:0-5082 GCA_035545355.1 Dongiaceae bacterium | reverse complement strand
GCGCCGAAGATGCCGAGGGAGTAGAGCGACTGGATCGCGAGCATCAGCCCGATCGTGCCGGAGAGCAGGGTCGCGATCGGCAAGGCCGCGACGCCGATCTGATGCATCTCATGGAAGACCGCACGGATCCGAACCGGCTGGCGCCGGCGCCAGCCGATCAGCAGCCAATAGATCGCCTCGACGAACAGCACGGCGCCGTAGCCGATCTGATCGAAGAAACCGGCCGAACGCCGCCCGACCGCTTCAAAGCCTCGGATCGCAACGCTCATGACATTTCGATGTCAGTTGGAGCCGGAAGGCGGCGCCGCGGTGGCGGCGGCAAGGTCGGCGTGGATCTGGAACACCTTGTCGAGCCGCGCCAGTTCGAGCACGCGGCGGACCCGCTGGTTGACGGCGACCAAGGCCAGCTCGCCGCGCTGGCGGCGCGCGACCTGCAGGCCCTCGACCAGGCTGGCGATACCGGAGGAATCGATATAGGTCACCTTCGAGAGGTCGACGAGCACGTTGCGGCCCTTCTTCAGGCTGTCGAGCAGCGCGCGGCGCACGGCGCCCGCCTGCTCCAGGTCAATCTCGCCTTCCAGGGCGACGACGGTATGGCCTTGCTGCTCGGTGATCCCCGCGACTGCCATCTCAACCCTTCTTCCGCCGTTTCACCAATTCCAGCAGATTCCCCTCGCCGTCCGGGAGGGGAATGAAAGTCGCGTCGTCCATCACCGCGCGAATGAAATGCGTACCCAGGCCCCCCGGCCGGATCTCGTCCAGCGGCCGCGGTTTTACCATAGCCTGATCGACTTTGGGCGCGAAATCCCTGATTCGGAGCATCAATCCGTCGTCCAGCCGGTGCACGGCCAGTGTGATATCGCCCGGATGGCCCTCGCCATAGGCGTGGAGGATGATGTTTTCCACGGCCTCGCTGGCGGCGAGTTCCAAATCCGCGATCTCGTCCTCCGAGAAGCCCGCGGCGCGGCCCGCCGCCCCCAAGGCCGGGCGCATCAATTTTAACCGGTCGGCCTCGGCGGGGATGGTCAGGCCGAACAGGAAGTCGGATTTGGCCTCGGCCTTCGCTTCGGTCTGGCCGCGGCGCCAGATCCTGCCGGCCAGCGAATCGTCGATCGCCAGCAAGGTGAGGTCGTCGCGCGCCTTCCAGCCGCCGCGATCGAGCTCGGCCAGGAGCTGCTCCAGGCGCTGTCCCAGGGGCTGCTCCTCGGTGAGCTTCAACAGCATGTCGATGCCGTCGAGCCCGAGCTCCTCGTCGGCGCCGTAGCGGTACTCGGTCACGCCGTCGGAGAAGACGATGAACATCTCGTTGTCGAGCTTCACCGTCTCCTCGGGGAAGACCGCGTCGCGGAGGATGCCGAGCGGCGGCGCCGAAGCCTCGAAGGTCCGATACCGGCGATGCTCCTTGCGCAGCATCGGCGGCAGGTGGCCGGCATTGGCGAAGCGCAGCTCGCCGCTCGCCGGATCGTAGAGCCCGGCCAGCATGGTCACGAACATGCCGCGGCTGGTGGTCTCGCAGATCTCGCGGTTGAGGATCGAGAGCAGGCGGGCCGGCGCGCGGATGGTCTTGCCGAGACAGCGGAACAGGCTCGACGTCTTCGCCATTAGCAAGGCGGCGTTGATGCCCTTGCCCGACACGTCGCCGAGGCAGAAGGCGATGACGCCGTCCGGCAGGGTGAAGAAGTCGTAGAAGTCGCCGGAGACCTCGCGGATCGGGCGGTTGATGCCCTGGATCGGCAGATCGGGATCGGCCGGCGGCAGCAGGCTGCGCTGGATCTCGGAGGCGAGCTCCAGCTCGCGCTTGATGCGCTCCTGCTCCACGAGCTGGTCGGCGAGGCGCGCATTGGCGATGGCGAGCGCCGCGGCATTCGCCATCACCTGCAGCATGTCGCGGTCCTTCAAGTCGAACGGCTGGCCGTTCTGCTTGTTCAGGACCTCGACCGCGCCGATCGGCTTCTTGCCGACCCGCATCGGCGCACAGAGGATCGAGCGCGTGACGAAGCCGGAGGTGGCGTCGGCGCTCTTGAAGAAACTGGCGTCGCGCGAGACGTCCTCGACCGCCTCGATCCTGTCCTCCTCGACCGAGCGGCCGACGATGCCGCTGCCGCGGGGCACGCGCAGGCCCTCGATGCTGTTGGGGCCGAGGCTGGCGCGGCAGATGAGGTCGCCGTCCTTGTCCTCGCGCAGGAAGAGGCTGCCGGCCTCGACGCGCAGGAGCTGCATCACGTTGGAAAGCGCCAGGCGCACCGTGGCATCGACATTGTCCGAGGAGGCGAAGGAGCGCGACAGCTCGGCCGCCAGACGCAACTCGTCCGGCTCCGCCGCCGCGGCGATCCTGCCGGTTTCGGTCTCGCTGGGCTGCATCCCTCTCCGTCCGTGCGGCCTCGATTCGCGCTCGCACTCTAACAGGACCGCCGGTCGGTCGCATCCCGGGGCGGCGCGGTTCAAGCGCCGCGCCTCGATGGTTAAGCCGCTGTTCCGGCGGGTCTCTTTCGCCTAAGCTGAGGTCCAAGAATAAAGCGAACAGGGGCGCGGGCTTAGAACCCAATGGGCATGGAGCCGATGCAGGCCGCCGACGGCCTGTCTTTCGTCATCGCCGACGACCATCCGATGGTGCGCGACGCCTTGGCTTCGGCCTTGCGCGGCGCCTTCCCGCAGGCGGCGCTCGCCTTCGCCGGAACCTTGGCCGAGACCCAGGCGGCCTTGGCCGCGGCGAGCGAGACCGATCTCCTGATCCTCGATCTCGACATGCCGGGGATGCACGGCCTCGCCGGGTTGGCGGCTTTGCGCAGCGCCCATCCCGCCGTGCCGGTCGCGATCGTCTCGGCGACCACCAATCCGGCGGCGATGCGCCAAGCGATCGAGATGGGCGCGGTCGGCTTCATCCCCAAGCTCTCGCCCGCCGAGCGGTTCCTGGAGGTGATCCGCGCGGTGTTGGGCGGTGCGGTCTGGCTGCCGCCGGAAGCCGGCGACCCGGCTCTGGCGCCGCAGGACCGCGACGTCGCCGCCAGGATCGCACGCCTGACCCCGCAGCAGCACCGCGTGCTCTGGCTGATGGCCGAAGGCAAGGCCAACAAGGTGATCGCCTATGAGATGCAGATCAGCGAGCCCACGGTGAAGGCGCATGTCACCGAGATCCTGCGCAAGCTCGGCGCCAGCTCGCGCACCCAGGCGGTGATCGCGGCGCAAAGGCTGGCGCTGGAGCCGCGCGCGGTGGGAGTGGTGAGCGAGGAGTGAGGGCTGGGCTATTCGCTCGCTCGACGAGCGCTGGTTCTTGAGTGCTCCGGCTGGATATTGAGAGGTTCGCGCAAACAGAAGAGCCAGTTACGCAACCGATTTGACGCTGCAATGCGCGAGGAGCGCGCGCAATTGCGCCGGCTTCACCGGCTTCAGCAGGATGTCGAGGCCCAACGCGCGGGCGCGGGCGGCGACCGTGGCGTCGCGGTCGGCGGTGATGAGCGCGACCTGGATGCCGGCGCCCCAGGCGGTGCGGAGCCTGGTCAGCTCCTGGATGCCGTCGGGGCGGTCGTCGCCGAGATGGAGGTCGATCAGCAGCAGATCGGGATGCTCGGCGCCGTCAGCGAGTGCCCGCAGCAGATGATCGGCGTCGGGCGCGGTCGCCACGGTGCAGCCCCAGCTCTCCAGTAGCGCGGTCATGCCGTCCAAGACCTGGGCGCTGTCATCGATGCAGGCGACGAAGGGGGCGCGGCTCAAGGCCGTGCGCACTTCCTCCGCCGGCGGCGCAAGGAGATCGGCGGCCGCGGCATGCGCCAGCGGCACGGCGATGCCGAAGGCGGCACCCTTGCCCGGCGCCGATTTCAGATGCTGCGGATGGTCCAGCATCCGCGCGATGCGATCGACGATGGCGAGGCCGAGACCGAGACCGCGCTCGCCGGCATCGTCGGTCGCGCGCAGGCGGGTGAATTCCTGGAAGATCATCGCCTGCTGATGCTCGGGGATGCCGGGACCGTTGTCCCGGACCTCGATCAGCAGCGAATCCCGCACGCGCCGGCAGCCGAGCAGCACGCGCGGCCGCGTCCCGCCCCGGCCGTAGCGGATCGCGTTCGAGAGAAAGTTCTGCAGCACCCGGCGCAGCAGCGCGGGATCGGTGTCGGCCCAGGCTGCGGTGTTCACCAGGCGGAGCGCGATGCCGTTCTGCTTGGCGACCGGCGCGAAGGCTTCGGCCAGGGATTGCAGCAGCGGGCCGATCGGGGCCGGGCGCTTCTCGGGCTTGATCGCGCCGGCATCGAGCTTGGCGATGTCGAGCAGCGCGTCGAGCAGCGCCTCGACGGCGCCCAAGCCGAGATCGACCTTGCCCACCAGCTCGTCGCCGCGATAGCGCTCGGCCAAGGCCGCCGCGAACAGGCGGACGGCGTGCAAGGGCTGCAGCAGATCGTGGCTGGCGGCGGCGATGAAGCGGGTCTTGCCGATATTGGCTTCCTCGGCGCGGGCCCGCGCGGTCTCGAGCTCGGCCGTGCGCTGGGTCACGCGCCGCTCCAGCGATTCGTTGATGTTGCGCAAGGCCGCCTCGGAACGGCGGCGCTCGGTCGTGTCGACATAGAGCAGGAAGAAGCCCAAGACCCTGCCCTGCTCGTCGAAATGCGGGATGTAGCTGCCCTGCGCCACCTCGATCTTGACGTCGTTGGTCGGGAAGTCGATCTCGAAGCTCTGCGGCTCGCCGCGCAGGACACCCTCGATATGGGGCCTCAGGCGACGGTAGCGCGCGGGATCGAGCATCTCCTCGACCCGCCGGCCGGCCGCTTCCTGCGGGCGCAGGCGCAAGGCGGCCTCGTAGGGCCGGTTGGTGAAGCGATAGCACTGGTCGCGATCGACATAGGCGATCAGCACCGGCACGTTGTCGGTGACGATGCGGGTGCGGCGCTCGCTGTCGCGCAGAGCCTCGGCCGCCCGCACCCGCTCGGTCACGTCGCCGGCGGTGACGACGATGCCGCCGCCCGAGAGCGGATCGACCCTGAGCTCGGTCACGTCGCCGTTGCCGAGACGGAACTCGCTGACCGGCTTCGGATCGGGTGGCTGCAGATCGCGCAAAGCCGGCACGCGCGCCGCCAGCAAGGCGACATCGAC
>DASZYM010000101.1:0-2453 GCA_035545355.1 Dongiaceae bacterium | reverse complement strand
TGCCGACGGTCCGCGCCGAACGACGCGCAAAGCCGCGGATGAAGGCGAGCGCCAGCGCGAGGCCGGTCGCCGCCGAGACGAAGTTGTGCACGGCGAGCCCGGCCATCTGGGTGAGATAGCTCATGGTTGCTTCGGGCACGTAAGACTGCCAGTTGGTATTGGTGACGAAGGAAACCGCCGTGTTGAAGGCGAGGTCCTGCGCCACCGCGGTCTGGCCGGCGGGGTTGAAGAACGGGATCACGGCCTGCAGCCGCTGCAGGGCATAGAGCGAGAGGAAGCCCGCCAGGCTGAACAGCAGCATGCCGACCGCGTAGCCGATCCAATGCTGCTCCTTCGATTCATCGACACCGCAGATCGCGTAGGTCAGGCGTTCGACCGGGCGCAATACCGGCGAGAGGAAGGTGCGCTCGCCGGCGAAGACGCGGGTCATATAGCCGCCGAGCGGCTTCGTGATCGCGACGATGATGAGGCAGAAGATCGCGATCTGGATCCAGCCGTTGAGAGTCATGATGAGAGAGCTCCTTGGATCGCCGATCAGAACCGTTCCGGTCGGATCAGCGCGTAGACGAGATAAACGAGCAGGCCGAGCGAGACGGCGGCGCCGAGGACGAGGTCGAGGGTCATGGCCGCCTCACATCCGGTCGCAGGCATAGGTGTAGAGGATGAGGACCGCGAAGGACGCGCATCCGATGGCGATCATGGCGATGTCGAACATGGGTAGGTCTCCTGTTCCGGGCGATGAATCCGCCGGTCCTTCGATGCGGGGTTGTCGGTTTGAAGTCGCTCGCTAGAGCCGGTGCGCTCCCGCCTCGGGTCGCATCGGCCGGTCCGGCGCGGCCGGAACGGCCCAGTCCCCGGTGAAGAGCAGGAAGGCGACCGCCTGTCCCATGAACAGCGCCGCGCCGAGCAGATCGAGAATGACGTCCAACATGATTCCGCCTCCCGTCTTCATTCACGCGAGACGATTCCCGCGGAAGGTTTCAGGAGATGACCGGAATGTGGGACGGAGCGCCGTTGAGCTTCCATCGGGAAGTCGCAGGCGGAGAATAAGGATCTCGTAAAGATTCGGATCGGTGGCCGAAGACCACGCGGTCACGAAGCCGCGATCGGCCCACCATGCAGTGACGGGATGGCTGGCATGCCGTCGAATCGGACAATTGGCGGGATCGCGACCAAACTCGCCGCGCGACGCCCATGCGGCATTGCGCCGCTCGCTGTTTCATCCGCCTTCAATGATTCGAACGGCTATATGGGGCGCGCCTCCGCAACGATCCGGCGGCCGGTTTTGTTGATTCGAGATTGACGATGATGAAGTTCAACCCGATGCCGAGTGCCCATTTTTCCAAGGACCGCCCGGTCGATTATTTCATCCTGGTAGAGCCGCGCGCCGACGGTCCGATCATCGGCACTTATAACGATCAGCCGATCGCCGCCGCCGTGAAGGATGCCTTCGGCCGGCGCTATGTCTATGTCGGGATCGCCTCGCGGCTGCGCGACGGCCGCCTCGACGTGAAGGCGCTCGCGCCCGGCGAGTGGTTCGCCCGCCCGGGTCTGGTCTACCGCATGCAATCCCAGGAGACCGGCCTGCTGGGCCGGCTGCGCAAGCGGACCGAATCTTCCCACGACGAGCACGCTTCGCTGTAGCGGTTCCGCGCGACAGCCGCTGCCTTCCGCACATGCGGGTGTTCGGTGCGGCCTTTAAGGCCTGATTTTTAACGGTTCTTTCATAGACCCGACCGAAGTTAGCCCCTTCCGGTGCGGCTCTGGCCGCCCGGCGGAGAGCGGGGTTGGAGCCGATGTTGATCTGGGTTGCTTTCGCGGTCGGAGGGCTGACGGGAGCGCTCGCCTTTCATTTCGCGCGGCAGGCCCGGATGACCGCCGGCGTGCCGATTCCGCCCGATGCCTTGGTGGCATTGGTCCTCGACAGCGTCGATGCCGCAATCACGGTCTATGATGCGCGCGGCCGCCTGATCCGCGCCAATCGCTGCGCCGAGCAGCTTTCCGGCTATACCGAGGCAGAGCTCAAGGACTCCGAGACCTGGCGCAAGGTGATCCCGCCCGAGGATTATCCGACGGTCTCGGCCTTTCTCGACCATCCCAAGCTCTCGGACTTCCCGCGCCCCAACGTGAATTGGTGGGTCACCAAGAGCGGCGAGCGGCGTCTCATGAAATGGTCCAACGTCGCGCTGGACGACGGTCATGGCGGCGTCCTGATGGTGGTCTGCATCGGCTTCGACATCACCGCGCAGCGCCAGTTCGAGCGCGACCTGATCGAGGCCAAGAACCGCGCGCAGGAAGCCAATGCGGCGAAATCGCTGTTCCTGGCCAATATGAGCCACGAGCTCCGCACGCCGCTCAATGCGATCATCGGCTTCTCGCAGATCATCCGGGATCGCCTGGTCGACATCTCGCCGGAGAAGTCCGCCGAGTATGCCGGCGACATCCATGACAGC
>DASZYM010000100.1:0-7060 GCA_035545355.1 Dongiaceae bacterium | reverse complement strand
GATCATGATGAACTTGCACTGATCGGGCGTCAGGCGATAGAGCAGCGACATGATCATGGTGTTGATCGCGACCGACTTGCCCGAGCCGGTGGTGCCGGCGATCAGCAGATGCGGCATGCGGGCGAGATCGACCACGATCGGGGTGCCGCCGATATCCTTGCCGAGCGCCAAAGCGAGCTTCGCCTGGGTGGCGACATAGCCCTCTTCCTCGAGCAGCTCGCGCAGGCTCACGGTCTCGCGCTCGCGGTTCGGCAGCTCGATGCCGATGACGCTGCGCCCGGTGACGACAGCGATGCGCACCGAGACGGCGCTCATCGAGCGCGCGACGTCGTCGGCGAGGCCGACCACGCGACTGGTCTTGGTGCCCGGCGCCGGTTCCAATTCGTAGAGGGTGACGACCGGGCCCGGGCGCACCTTCACGATCTCGCCCTTGACGCCGAAATCGTCGAGCACGGTCTCCAGCAGCCGCGCGTTCTTCTCCAGCGATTCCTCGTTGATCCGCTGCACGGCGGCGTTCGAGGCCGGGCGCGCCAGGATGTCGTGGGGCGGCAGCTCGAACGCGCTGTCGCCTTCGAGCGCGAGCTTCTGTTGCGCGCGCTCGCGTTTCTGCGGCTTCGCCTTCTCCTTCTTGGCGGGCATGGGCGCCACCACCAGGCGCGCCGCACCGCTGCGTTCCGCGGGGCTCGGCTTGGGCAGGTCGATCGGATCCTCGTCCTGCTCGCCGAATTGCGGCTCGCGCCGCTCGACGCCGCGGGCTTCGCGGCGCGGGAACAGGCTGGAGAAGCTCGGCAGGGTGACGCCGCCCAACATCCGGCGCAGCAGCCCGACCCGCTCTTCGTCTTCCTCCTCGCCGCGCGCGGGCTGGACATAGTCCTGCTTGCGGCGGTCGAAGGCGCCGCCGACCTTGCGGCCCGCGGCGGCGACGTTGCGGCCGAAGGCGATATAGCCGATCAGCGCAATGCCCAGCGTGAAGAAGAGCAGCACGAAAGCGGCAACCGTCGTGCCCAGGATGACCGCGACATGCAGCTCGCCGCCCGGCAGGCCGAAGCCGCTCAGCAATCCGACCAGCCCGCCTTGATCATTGGCCCCGGCAAAGCTCATGCGGCCGACGAAGCCGCCATAGCCGGCGACCCAGGGCCAATGCCCGCTGCCCGGCAGTGCCGCCAGCGGCACCGCGGCCATGATCGTGGTCACCGGAAGCAGCAGCAGTTTCAGCCACCATTTCGGCATCGCGCGCAGGCGGATCAGGCGCCAACCCCAGGCGAGCAGTGCGAGCGCCGGCGCGATCGCGGCGAAGCCCAGCGCCTGCAGCGCGAAATCGGCGAGGTACGCGCCCGGCAGGCCGATCAGATTCCGCGCCGGGGAATCGACCGCATGGTTGAAGCTCGGATCGCCGGAATCCGCCGAGAGCAGTGCCAGCAGGTAGGCGATGCCGATCAGGCAGATCCCGACACCGATCGCCTCCATCAGGCGGCGGCGGAAGAAGCCGACTATGCCCTGGTCGCTCGCGGTGTCCATCCGTAGGTTCACGCGCACTCCGTCCCCGATCATCGACTGCCCACCTTTATCGTCCCGCCGCCCGCTTGCCGGTCTGTTGCATCATCGGCTCCAGGACCTTGGCCATGCGGCGCAACGCCCCCGCCGTCTCTTCCGGATCCTGGATCAACGCCACACGGATATAGCCGGCGCCGGGATTCCGCCCGGTCGCGTCGGCCCGCGCCATATAGCCGCCCGGCAGCACCTTGATCGCCGCCCGGCGCCAGAGCTCGATCGCCGCCTGCTCGCCGTCGCCGACCTCGAGCCAGAGGAAGAAGCCGCCCTCGGGCCGGATCTCGCCGAACAGCGGCCCCAGGATCTCCTGCGCCAGGTCGAAGTTGCGGCGATAGCGCGCGCGGTTCTCTTCGACATGCGCCTCGTCCTGCCAGAGCCTGGTCGCGGCCGCCAAGAGCGGCAGCGGCGTCGCGACGCCGCCGTAATTGATGAGCTGGGCCTGGCGCGCGATGTATTTGGCATCGCCGGCGACGAAGCCGGAGCGCAGGCCCGGCGCGCTCGAACGCTTCGAGAGCGAATGGAAGACCAGCAGGTGATCGGTGCCGCCGCCGAGATCGCGCGCCGCCTGCAGCGCGCCGGCGGGCGGCGCACCGGAATAGATCTCGGCATAGCATTCATCGGCGGCGATCAGGAAATCGTGCCGCCGCGCGAGGGTAAGCCAGCGCTTCAGATAATCGAGCGAGGCGACGGCGCCCTGCGGATTGGCCGGCGAGCAGAGATAGATCATCGCCGTCTCGCCGAGCAGCGTCTCGTCGATCGCATCGAGCGCCGGCATGAAGCCATGGGCGCGATCGGCGGTGAGAAAGACCGGCTCGCCGCCGGCAACCGCCGCCGCGCCGGCATAGGAGTGATAGAACGGATTGCCCATCAGCACCTTGGTCTTGCCCTTTGGCGCACCGGCTGCGACCGCGGAGAGCGCGATCTGGAACAAGGCCTCGCGCGTGCCGGAGACCGGCAGGATGTTCGTCGTCGGATTGAGCAGCGCCGGCGGCAGCCCGTAGCGCCGGTCGAGCCAGGCCTTCACCGCATTGCGGAAGGCCTCGGTGCCGGCGGTCGGCGGATACTTGCTCCAGGTCGCGGCATTCTCCGCGATGATCTCGGCCACGAAAGCCGGCGGCGCGAATTGCGGCTCGCCCAGATGCATCAGCAGCGGCGCATTGCCCCCGCCGGGCTGCACGCCTTCCAGCAGCTTGTTGAGCCGCGTGAAGGGGTGGAACGTGACGAGCGACTCGAGTCGATCGGTGGACATTACGGGCCTGGATTTCCCCAGCAGGTGAATCGTCGAATGGAATCAATGCGCGACTCGGGCGATCCGGGTCGACTCGGGCCGGCACAAAGCGGAAACGAGAGTAATCTCTTAAGAATATCGGCTCAAGCGATTGTATTTACGCACTTTCCGATCCACAAGCGTGTTCCTGGCGGGAATCACGACTCGTTCGTGGCGTGTTCGCCTGATCGGCAAGACCGCGACCGGCTAGGCCAGCGTCGCCTGGGCGACCCGGTCCCGTCCGGCGTCCTTGGCCTGATAGAGGCAGTCATCGGCCGTGGAGAGGACCTTCCCGGGCGGCGTCTTGCCATAGCTGCTGGTGGCGCAGCCGATCGAGATCGTGACCATCGGCAGCGCCGCGTCGGCGGCGCGGCGGCCGGGCGCCTTCACCGATTCCCGGATCTGCTCGGCGATGCGGCGGGCGGTTTCCGGGCCGCAATCCTGCAGCAAAACGGCGATCTCCTCGCCGCCATAGCGGAAGACCATGTCGGAATCGCGCACCGCCGCGGCGATGCGATCGGCGGTGCGCTTCAGCACGCGGTCGCCCGCGGCATGCCCGTGCTGGTCGTTGAGCTTCTTGAAATGGTCGAGGTCGCACATCAGCAGCGAGATCGGATGCCCGATCTCCCGCGCGCGCTCGAAATGCGCGTTGAGGGAGAGGTCCATGCTGCGCCGGTTGAGCAGGCCGGTCAGCGGGTCGATCCGCGCCATGGCGCGCAGCTCGGCTTCGGCGCGATGCCGTGCGATGTCCAGCCGCCGGCTCTGGATCGCGGTCACGCCGACCGAGATCCAACTCACCAGGATGGTGCAGACCACGGTCTCCGCCACCGCATCGGGATGCTCGGCGACCGGCAGCATCCGGGCGAAGAGCGCGGCGAAAGCGAGCGGCGCCAGCGTTCCGATCGCAAGCTGATGCCGCGCGAAATGCCCGGGCAGGCTGTCGGAGAGGATCGCCCGCAAGGCGGCGCGGTGTCCGGTGCCGGCCAGGATCGCCGAGCTCCAGAGCAGCACGTCGGCCAATGTCACCGCGCCCATCCGCCCGAGCTGGATGTCGACGCCCAGCATATGGGCGACCGCGCTGGCCAGAGGCGGCCCGATCGCGAGCGCCGCGCAGAGCTGTCCGCCGGAATAGCGGCGCGCGAGCAGCAGCAGCGAGGCGAGGCTGCAGAGCAGGATCGAGGCCGCGGCGCCGATCGACATCCGGTTGGCCATTCCCGCGGCCTGCTCGGCGAGCACCTCGGCGCGGAACGGCATGATCGACATCGCGAGGTCGGTCCCCTGCACGAAGTCGATGATCCGGAAGAGCGCGCCCACGCCCGCAACCGCCGAGAGCGCGAGGCCGATCTCGCGCCAGCCGCGGCGCATGGAGACGAAGGTCCCGGTGGCGCCGATCAGGATGCAGGTGGCGGTCAGGGAATTGGTCGGGCCCAGCGTCAATCCGCCGATATGCGGCCGCCAGCCCGCGGAGACGCCGCCGGCATAGCTGCCGAGCACGTAAAGGCTGATGGCAACCGCGGCGAGACACAGGATCGCCGCCGAGCGCGTCACCGCCTTCAGATGGATCGCATTCATCCGCTGCCTAGCGCAAACCGAGGGCTGGGCCCACGGTACCCCCCGATGGTTAAGCATAGCCGACATGTCGGCCGATCTGCTAGAAGCGCCCATCGTTTTTCGGCGGAAATCGGGGATTTTACAGCATGGAGATCAAGGGAACGGCCGCTCTGGTCACCGGGGGCGGCTCGGGCATCGGCGCCGATGTTGCAAGGCATCTGTCGGCGCTCGGCGCCAAGGTCGGGGTGCTCGACATCAACACCGAGGGCGCCGAGGCGGTGGCCAAGGAGATCGGCGGCATTGCCTGCACCTGCGACATCGGCAAGGAGGCCAGCGCCGTCGCCGCCATCGCCAAGGCGAAGCAGGCGCACGGCCCCGCCCGCATCCTGGTGAATGTGGCCGGGATCCTCATCCCGGGGCGGATCCTCGGCAAGGACGGGCCGCTGCCGCTGGAGAAATTCTCCAAGGTGATCGAGGTCAACCTGATCGGCACCTTCAACATGATGCGCCTCGCCGCCGCCGACATGGCGGCGATGGAGCCGCTCAAGGACGGCGAGCGCGGCGTCATCGTCAACACCACCTCGGTCGCTGCTTATGAGGGGCAGATCGGGCAGGAGGCCTATGCCGCCTCCAAGGCCGGCATCGTCGGCCTGACGCTTCCCGCCGCACGCGATCTCGCCCGCGCCGGCATCCGCGTGCTGGCGATAGCACCCGGCCTGGTGGCGACGCCGATGATGCTGAACCTGCCGCCCGACCTGCAGAAGTCGCTGGGTGACTCGGTACCGTTCCCGTCGCGCCTTGCCGATGCGCGCGAGTTCTCGCGTCTGGCGCAGCACATGATCGAGAACGTGATGCTGAACGGCGAGGTCGTGCGCCTCGACGGCGCACTCAGACTCGCGCCGAAGTGAGCGAGGATATTGCGCGCAGAGGCTGGTGACGGGCGGACCATCGGGCCTGCATCTTTGCTGGCACGATCGGTCGTGCTCGTCGCGCGGCACGGATGGCTCGTCGCCTTGACCGTCCTCGGCGTGGCTGTGCTGCAATTGCTTGTCTTGTACTTGCTCTACTACCTGATACAGCAGCGAGTGATATACACGACGATAGATCCGCTGGGCATTCAGCCCCTTCGACATAGCAATTTCGTTCTCTACCCCGCGGCTCTCATCATCGTCCTCACCGCCGGACTCTATGCGCTCTATGCGCGTCGACTGACCGCGCCGGGTCACACCTATGCAACCCCACAGGTCTTGGCGCGGATCTTCCTGTATGTCGTCATCGCGGTCCTAGCGTGGCGTTTCGCAGGATGGTTAAGCGCCAAGCTCGAAAGCTGGGCACCACCCGAACCGGCGTCTGGCGCCGAGTTTGTGATCGGATTCTTCGCGAGGTTCCTAGTAAGAGCGCTCATTGATGCGGGCGTCGCTCTCGCGCTGGCGCAATACGTGCCCGCAGCAATGATCGCGCCACGCGACGTGCGGATCGCCTCGATATGGGGGAGCGAGCGCCGAACGCTGGCGAAGATTTTCGCCGCTTTTCTGCTGGTAAACTACATCTTCGAGATCATCAACTTCCTGGTCCTGGGCCTCTTTTATAAAAATATTGGTGCAGCCGTCTCGGCACGGTTCGCGATTCCGCCGCATGAGTCCGGCATCGTCGCAGAGATTCTCGTGAGGGCCGTGGTATGGCCGCCTCTGAGTTTTTTGAACGCGGCTCTCGGCATCGAACTCTTCAGGGAAGCGCGCAATCGCGCGTCCGCCGTCTTCGACTGAGCGCATAAAAAAGACCGGCCGGGGCGATCCGGCCGGTCAGTTCAGAGGGATGTTACCTCGAGAGAGATAGCCGGGATAACCCGCCCGACACGGGGTTGGGTGTCTCTAGTGGGACTTGCGGCGCAGCTCCGGGTCCTCGCCGTGCGAATGCGATTGGCCTTCGCGCTCCGCTTCCCGCAGCTTCTCGCCTTCGGCGCCGTCGACGGCGCGCTTGGCTTCCCGCGCCTTGCCCTCGACCTCGCCGCTCTTGGCGAACTCCGTCGTCGCCTTGTTGTAGGCGCGCGCGGCGGTGCGGTTGCCTTCGCCTTCGTTCCGCTGGCCCGAAGGCTCGCTCTGTCGCCTGTTCATGACGAACTCCATTCTTGCATTTCCGGCCCTTGCATTCCGGCGCGCGGACTCCTCCGCGAGACCGCGGCCTTGCAAAAGAAACGCTCCCTTGGAAAGCGGGTTCCGGCCGAATCCGTCCCGTTCGCTGCGGAACTACAGCAGCAGCTTGTCGATCGAGCGCGCCAATTTCAGATCGCGCTCCGAGAGTCCGTCGCAATCATGGGTCGCCAGCAGGATCTCGACCCGGTTATAGACGTTCGACCATTCCGGATGATGGTCCTGCGTCTCGGCCAGCAGGGCTACGCGATTCATGAAGCCCCAGGCCTCGCTGAAATTCTTGAACTTGAACGCGCGGCGGATCGCATCGCGCCCTTCGGCGAGCTGCCAGTCCTTCAACTCGGCGAGGGCCGATTTGCGTTCACTGTCGCTGAGCTTGGCGATCATCCGATCCCTCCATCCGTGCAGGCAGAATGTTAGCGCGGCGGGCGTCCCGGGGTTGCGGCGAAATTTCAATTGAGAATGATTTGCAATTGCATTCGGGCGGTGCTAGAACCCTTTGCAGCGCCGGGGAGCACGCTTCGGGCCGTGTTAGGCAGGC
>DASZYM010000099.1:0-3607 GCA_035545355.1 Dongiaceae bacterium | reverse complement strand
CGGCGGCGTGCTTCAAGGCTTCGGCGCCGGTCGCGGCCTCGACCACGTCGAAGCCGCTGGCGCTCAGGCTCGCGCGCAGGAAGCGCAGGATCTGCGGCTCGTCATCGACGACCAGGATCCGGGTCGGCGCGCTCACGCTTCGGCCCCCTGGTCCAGCTCGGGCTCGGCGGCGACCGGCTGCTGCGGCACCGGGAAGGACACCGCGAAACGGGCGCCGCGGCCGTTCTCCGCCGGGCTCAAGACCGCGATCGTGCCGCCCATCGCCTCGACCAGGCCCTTGCAGATCGAGAGGCCGAGCCCGGCGCCGGCACGGCCGGTGTCGGATCGATCGCCGCTATAGAATTTGTCGAACAGGTGGGGCAGCGCCTCCGCCGCAATGCCGGCGCCGTCATCGGTGACGGCGATCTCCAGGCGATTGCCGGCGGCGCGCGCGATGATCTCGATGCGGCCGGCGCCCGCCGCATGTTTCAGCGCGTTATCGATAAGATTGACCAGCACATTCTCCAGCAGCACGAAATCGGCCCTGATCAGCGGCAGCCCGGCGGGAAGCTTGCGCCGCACCATCCCTGCCTTCGGCTCCCGCGCGAAGCGCCGGATCGCGGAATCAACGAGGTCGCTGACGTCGATCCAATCGGACTTGGTTTCAAGCGCGCCCGCTTCCAGGCGCGTCATATTGAGGAGATCGGCGACGAAACGGTCCAGGCGGTCGGCCTCCTGCTCGATGGTGGCGAGCAGCTCGGCCCGGGTCCCCTCGTCGAGCCTTGCATCCTGCTGGCGCAAGGTCGTGGCCGAGCCCAGGATCGAGGTCAGCGGCGTCCGGAGATCGTGGGAGATCGAGGAGAGCAGCGCGTTGCGCAGCCGGTCGGTCGCGTGCAGCGCCTCGACCTTGGCCGCTTCTTCCGCGAAAGCGATGCGCTCGATCGCGACCGCGGCCTGGTCCAACACCGCATCGAGGCTGCGCAGCATCTCGAGCGAAGGTCCGCGCTCCTCGCCGGTGCGGCGGATGCCGATGACGCCGATCACCGCGTCCTTGGTCCGCATCGGCCGGAAATGCCAGTCCGAGCGCGGCAGCGTGTCGGTGCCGTATCCGGCGGGTTCGGCATGCTCGCGTGCCCAGCGCGCCGCCGCCCAGCCGGACGCGTCGAGCTCGTCCTCCGGCGGCCAGGCATGGCTAATCGCGAGCGCCTCGCCCTCGACCAGCAGCACCATGGCCTGGCGGTCGGCGACGCGGTTCGCATGGATGGCGACGGCGTGCAGCAGGTCGTCCAGCCGGAAGGTCGCGCCGAGCCGGCGCGAGAAGTCATAGAGCGCCCGGGTCGATTTGATCCGCGCCTGCGCCGCCTCGGCCTGCTCGCGCACGATGCCCGCCAAGGTGCCGGTGACGACCGCCGTCACCAGGAAGATCAGCAGGGTGACGAAATCCGCCCAATGCGTCACATGGAAGGTGAGGAAGGGATCGAGGAAGAAGAAGTCATAGGCGAGGAAGGCCAGGACCGAAGCCGCCGCCGAGACGATGCGGCCGAAGGTGACCGCCGAGAACAGCACCGCCGCCAGCAGCAGCAGCGAGATGTTTCCCGGGCGATTGAGATCGGGGATCGCCTCGCCCGCCAGCACCGCCAGCCCGACCGCGGCGATGCTCGCGGCCCAAGGCAGCCAGCCGACCGGCAATCGCAGCTTGAACCGCGGCAGCGTCCCGGCGGTCGCGGCCTGCTGGGTCAGCACATGGACGGCGATGCCGTTGCTGCGGCGGACCAGCTCGTGCGCCAGCGAGCGGCGCAGGATCTCCTTCAGCCAGCTCAGCCGCGAGCGTCCGATGATGATCTGGCTGACATTGCTGCGCCGGGCAAAGCGCAGGATCTCGCCGGGGAGATCGCGGCCGGCCAGCCGCTCGACCCGGGCGCCGAGATCGGCCGCCAGCTTCAGCGCGACTTCGGCCGGATCGTCGTCGCGCGCCACGGTGAGCGGAACGCCGGGGCGCTCGACATGGAGCACGATCCAGGGCGCCTGCATCTGGTCCGCCATCCGCCGGCCGGCGCGCACCGCGAGCAGGCTCGCCGGGTCGCGGCCGATGCAGACCAGGATGCGCTCGTTGACCGGCCACGGACCCTCGATGCCATGGGCGCGCATATAGCCGGTGACCTGTTCATCGACCCGGTCGGCGGTGCGGCGCAGCGCCATCTCGCGCAAGGCGGCGAGATTGCCGGGATTGAAGAACTTCTCCAGCGCGCGGCCGGCGAGCTCGGGCGCATAGACCTTGCCCTGGTGCAGCCGCTCCATGAGCTCGGTCGGCGTGATGTCCACCAGCTCGACCTCGTCGGCCTGTTCGAGGATCCGGTCGGGCACGGTCTCGCGCACCCGCACGCCGGTGATCCGCGCCACCGCGTCGTTGAGGCTCTCGAGATGCTGGACGTTCAGCGCGCTGAGGACGTTGATGCCGGCGAAGAGCAGCTCCTCGACGTCCTGCCAGCGCTTGGGATGCAGGCAGTCCGGCGCGTTGGTATGCGCCAGCTCATCGACCACGATCAGGTCGGGCTTGCGCGCCAGCGCCGCCGCGAGATCGAATTCCTCGAGCGTGTGCCCGCGATGGCTGATGGTCTGGCGCGGCAGGATTTCGAGGCCCTGCAGCAGGGCCGCGGTCTCGGTCCGGCCATGGGTCTCGACCAGGCCGATGACGACATTGCGCCCCGCCGCCTTCGCCGCCCGCGCGCCCTCCAGCATGGCGTAGGTCTTGCCCACGCCCGGCGCCATGCCGAGATAAATCTTAAGCCGGCCGCGATTGCTGCGGCCGGCTTCCTTCAGCAGGGCTTCCGGTTCCGGGCGAAGAGGCTCGTCGCTGAGACTCATGCGCCCATCATAGCGGGTTTACTCGGTCGATGCCGCATCCAGCGCCATATTGAGCTTGAGGACGTTGACGCGCGGCTCGCCGATCAGGCCCAGGAACCGGCTTTCGGTATTGTCCGCGACGAGCTGCCGGACCTTATCCTCCGGCAGGTTGCGGGCCTTGGCCACCCGCGCCACCTGGAACAGGGCGCCGGCCGGCGTGATATCCGGGTCGAGCCCGCTGGCCGAGGCGGTCGCGAGATCGGCCGGAACCGGCATGCTCGGATTCTCCGCCTTCAGCTTGTCGACATCGCCCTTGACCCGGTCGACCAGGGCCTTGGCGGTCGGCCCGTAATTGGAGCCGACCGAGAAGCTTGCATTATACGGCACGGTGGTCGTCTTGGTCGGATCCTGCGGGTCCGGACCCGGCGTCACCGAGGGACGGCCGTGGAAATACTTGTCGCTCGTGAAGTCCTGGCCGATCAGCACGGAGCCGATCACCTTGCCGTCCCGTTCGATCAGGCTGCCATTGGCCTGGTGCGGGAAGACGAGCTGCGCGATCCCGGTCATCGCCAGGGGATAGGCGAGGCCGGTGATGATCGTCATGACGACGATCATCAGGATGGCGGGACGGATCTGGGACATCGAATTTCTCCTTAGGCCATGCCGATGGCGGTGACGATCAGGTCGATCGCCTTGATGCCGATGAACGGCACGATGATTCCGCCAAGGCCGTAGATCAGCAGGTTGCGCCGGAGCGCCGCGGCGGCGCCGACCGCGCGATAGG
>DASZYM010000098.1:0-7634 GCA_035545355.1 Dongiaceae bacterium | reverse complement strand
CCGGCCGTCAACCCGATGATCAAGATCACCAACATCGTGGCGCTGCTGCTGCTCGCGGCGCTGGCGCATATGGCGATGTGATCCTGATCGAACGCTGATGCAAAACCCCGGCGGAGCGCTCCGCCGGGGTTTTTGTTTGTGGTGAAGGTGCTGGATCGTGCAGGGCGCGAACTTGGCCGGATCACGGCTGCATCAACTCCGCCTTACCGCCCCATCTTGGAGCGGGGCTGAAGCAGCGAGCACGGTTTTCGAGAGCCATCACGCACGTGACGTGCGCTTGCGGGCACGCACCATGCCGGTGTCCCCGACCCAAGATGGGGCGGGTATGGGTGGGGTTGATTGCAGCCGTGATGTTCCCGAACAGTCGCGCTGAACGATCCAGCGCATTTCGTCGCCTAGAACGGCGAGCCCTTCTTGTTCGGATTGTTGAACCGGCCGAGATTGCCGAGGAGCTGCTGCACCAGGGTCAGGTTGTTGCCGTAGGTCGGCGTGACCTGGTCGTTCATCGCCACCATGCGGCCGTTCTCCAGGCCGTAGACCTTCATGTCCTCGACGATGTTCTGGTCGGTGAAGGTGATCGCGAGCACTTCCTGGTCCACGACCTTGGGATCGAGGAAGGCAGTCTGCTCGGTCCGGCGCGAGATGTAATACCAGGTGCGGTCCTGGAACGACGAAATGGTCGACGGCGAGCCGAGGAGCTGGGTCACCCGGTTCTTGTCATCGACGCCCGGATTGATCTGCACCACCTGGTCCGGATCTGGGACGTTGCCTTCCTGCTGGATGATCGGCGAGCAGGCGCCGAGGACGGTCAGGGCAAGCCCCGACAGTGCAGCAAGCGTGATCTTCCTGAAGTCGCGCATCCCGATCCTGGTTTGGCGGTTGCCATCCTGCAGCTTCGGCCTAGGATTCCTTGCGAATCAGTCACCTGGACGCCTAGGCTGGCTTACCCCGATGGTCTCGGCGAAGATTGCACCGGGTCCCCGAGGTGTCAACGCGTGTATTAACGCGGCGTGTGTTAACGGGGAAGGTGCCCATGGCGGTGTCGCCGGTGGTCGAGGAGGGCAGTGTGCCCATGTCGGTTCTTGGAAAGCTGATCGACCGCGTGTTGAGCGGACCGGACCGGCGCGAACTGATCGCGCAGCGGCTCTATGCGGCGCTCACGGCGCAGGCGCGGCGGCCGGAATTCTACCTGGCCTGCGGCGTGCCGGATTCGGTCGATGGCCGTTTCGAGATGGTGGCGCTGCACGCTTTCCTGCTGTTCCGCCGGCTGAAGGGCCAGGGGGAGAAAGCCGGCGCCGTCGCCCAGTCGGTCTATGACGTGATGTTCAGCGATTTCGACGCGTCGGTGCGTGAATTGGGCGCCCAGGATCTCGGCGTCGGCCGCCGCATCAAGTTCATGACCGAGGCGATGAACGGCCGGTTCGCGGCCTATGATGCAGGCCTTGCCGGCGCGCCCAACGCGCTGGAACTGGCGCTGAAACGCAATCTCTACGGCACGACCGAGCCCCATGACGACATGCTGAAGCGCATGGCGGAGTATGTCCGTCATGCCGATGCGGATCTCTCGGGCCAGCCGGTGGACCAGTTGATGCGCGGCCTGGTGCATTTCCCGACGCTCGATCCCGAGCGCCTCGATTACTGATCCCATGCCGCGCCGGCATTCCGATTCGCAGGAATTCTCCCGCTTCATCGAGGCGGACAGTGTCGGCGCCAAGCCGATCGAGCGGCACATCTCGGCCAATGGCGAGGAACGCGCGGCCTTGGCCCGGCGATTCGACCTGCAGGCGATCGACCGGCTCGAGGCGGATTTCACCCTGCGGCGCGCCGGCAACGGCGTGATCCACGTCAAAGGCACGGTGCGCGGCGATGTCGTGCAGTCCTGCGTCGTCACCCTGGAGCCCGTCCCGGCCCGGGTCGAGGAGGAGTTTGCCGCCGATTTCGCCGACCGGACCGATCAGCCGGAGGGCGAGGCGGAGATCGATTTCGAGGCCACGGACCCGCCGGAACCGATCCGAAACGGGCATATCGATCTCGGCGAATTGGCCGCGGAGCACCTGTCTTTGGGTCTCGATCCCTATCCGCGCGCGCCCGGTGCGCAGCTATCGCAGGGCTCCGAACCGGAAGAACCGGAGGCTCGGCCTATTAACCCATTCTCAATATTGAAGAAATAAGCTTGCCTGTGGCCGCGAGTTCGGCCGGCGATCCGCGCGTTTAACTTGCCAGCGCCCGGGATTTTGGCTAAGAACCCGCCATTCGGTGGCAGCGAATGGCTGCCTTTTTCTTTGTGCGAGCAAAACCATGGCGGTTCCCAAGAAGAAAGTCACCCGGTCGCGGCGGGATATGCGGCGCAGTCATCATGCGCTGAAGGTCGTGGCGTCGATGGAGTGCCCCAATTGCGGCGAGTTGAAGCGTCCGCATCACGTCTGCGCTTCGTGCGGCCATTATGACGAGCGCGAAGTGCTCGTGAAGGGCGAGGCGAGCGCCGCCTGAAGGACGCTCGCCGACGACGCCCGCTGAATTGCGGCCAGGGAGGGAGTGAAAACTCTTGAGTGCCGGCCTGGCGATTTCTCTGGATGCGATGGGCGGCGACAACGCGCCCGAAATGGTGGTGCGCGGAGCAGACATCGCGCGCCGTCGTTTTCCGCAGGCGAAGTTCCTGTTCTTCGGCGACGAGGCCAAGGTCCGTCCGCTGCTGGAATCGCTGCCTGACCTGAAGAAGGTCAGCACGCTCCGCCACACCGTCTCCGTCGTGACCATGGAAGACAAGCCGAGCCAGGCCCTGCGCTCCGGCCGCGGCAGCTCCATGCGCCTGGCGATCGATGCCGTGCACAACGGCGAGGCGAATGCCGTCGTCTCCGCCGGCAATACCGGCGCTCTGATGGCGATGGCGAAGTTCGTGCTGAAGACCATGCCCGGGATCGACCGCCCGGCGATCGCGTCCTTCTTCCCGACCTTGCGCAGCGAGAGCGTGATGCTCGACCTCGGCGCCAATGTGCAATGCGACGCCGACAACCTCGTGCAGTTCGCGGTGATGGGCAACGTCTTCGCCCGCACCGTGCTCGGCGTGCGCGAGCCCAGCATGGGCCTGCTGAACGTCGGCTCCGAGGAGCTCAAGGGCCACGACGCGGTGAAGGTCGCGAGCGGGATCCTGCGCCAGGCGACCTTGCCCGGGAAGTTCTACGGCTTCGTCGAGGGCGACGACATCACCCGCGGCACGGTCGATGTGATCGTGACCGACGGCTTCACCGGCAATGTCGCGCTGAAGAGCATCGAAGGCGCGGTGAAGCTCTACAGCCATTTCCTGCGCCAGACCTTCAAGAGTTCCTGGATCGCCGGCATCGGCTATCTGCTGGCGCGCCCGGCGATGAATGCGCTGCGTGCCCGGGTCGATCCCCGGCGCTATAACGGCGCGATCTTCATGGGCTTGAACGGGGTCTGCGTGAAGAGTCATGGCGGCACCGACGCCTTCGGCTTCGCCAACGCGATCGGCGTCGCGGTCGACATGGTGACCAACGGGGCGACCGAGAAGATGCGCGAGGACTTCGCCCTGTTGCATACTCAGGCCACTGCGCAGCCCGGCGCCCAGGCCGTCTAGACAGGTGCCTTCATGAGACGCTCGGTCGGCCTCGCCGTCGGCGCTTATCTGCCGAAACGGATCGTCACCAATGACGAGCTCGCCGCGCGCATCGATACCAGCGACGAATGGATCACCCAGCGCACCGGCATCCGCCAGCGCCATGTCGCGGCGGAGGGCGAGCTGACCTCCGATCTCGCGGTCAAGGCCGCCGAGCAGGCGCTGCATTCGGCCGGCCTGCGCGGCGCCGATATCGGCGCGCTGATTGTCGCGACCGCGACGCCCGATCACACGTTCCCGGCGACCGCCGCCAAGGTGCAGCATCGCATCGGCATGACCGGCGGCTTCGCCATGGACGTGCAGGCGGTCTGCTCCGGCTTCGTCTATGGGCTGGCGGTCGCCGATAATTTCATCAAGGCCGGGCAGGTGAAGCGCGCCCTGGTGATCGGCGCCGAGACCTTCTCCCGCATCCTCGACTGGAACGACCGCAACACCTGTGTCCTCTTCGGCGACGGCGCCGGCGCGCTCATCATCGAGGCGGGCGAGGGCAAGGGCACGTCCGGCGATCGTGGCCTGCTCTGCACGCACCTCTTTTCCGACGGCGCGCATTACGAGAAGCTCTATGTCGATGGCGGGCCGTCCAGCACGCAGACGACGGGCGTCGTCCACATGGACGGCAAGGAAGTGTTCCGCCACGCCGTGGTGAACCTGGCCGCCGCTGTCGATGCCGCCATCGCCTCGACCGGGGTGACCGCCGCCGATATCGACTGGCTGGTGCCGCATCAGGCCAACCGGCGGATCATGGACGGCATGGCCCATCGCCTGAAGCTGCCGCCGGAGAAGGTGGTCTATACGATCGACCGCCACGCCAATACCTCGGCCGCCTCGATACCGCTGGCCCTGGCCGAGGCGGTCAGCGACGGCCGGATCCAGCGGGGACAGCTCGTCCTGATGGAGGCGATGGGCGGCGGATTCACCTGGGGTTCGGCGCTGCTCCGCTGGTAGCGGCCCCGGTTCAGCCCGGGTTCGCGCCGATTTATCGCAACGTCCCTCTCTAATTGACTGATTTCAGAGGAATCGATAGGCTTTCACCTCCCTGCAATACGGGTGCATGAGGCAGGCCATGAAGGGCAATACGGTCACGCGGGCGCATCTGGCCGAGGCGGTCTACCAGGAGGTGGGCCTGTCGCGGAACGAGTCGGCTGAGCTGGTCGATAGCGTCCTCAACGAGATTTCCGACGCGCTTGCCAGGGGCGAGAGCGTGAAGATCTCGTCCTTCGGCAGTTTCCTCGTGCGCATGAAGGGCGAGCGGATCGGCCGCAATCCGAAGACCGGCGAGGAAGTGCCGATCAAGCCGCGCCGGGTCCTGGTCTTCCGGTCGTCCCATGTCTTGAAAGATCGCGTCAATAAAGGCTCCGGCGCGCCGGCCGGCGCCACGGGCGGCACCGCGTCATGAGTGTCGCGCCGAAGGCCCGGGGCGAAGCCGCCGGCATCGACGCACGGCCGGGGGGCGGGCGCCGTCCCGCGCCGCGCCGCGCCGAGAAATCCGCGACCGCTTTCCGCACCATCAGCGAGGTCGCCGACGACCTCGAAGTACCGCAGCACGTGCTCAGGTTCTGGGAGACCAAGTTCCCGCAAATCCGCCCGATGAAACGAGGCGGAGGCCGGCGCTATTACCGTCCCGAAGACGTCGATCTCCTGCGCGCCATCCGCGACCTGCTCTACGAGCAGGGCTACACGATCAAGGGCGTGCAGAAGCTGATGCGCGAGGGCGGGCTGAAGATCGGCGACGAGGCGGTTGCCGCACCCGCCGCGGGCGAGTCCGCCGAGGAGCGCGCGGCCCCGGAAGCCGCCGCGGCCGCGCGTAAGCCGACCTCGGAGGAGCTGCCGCTGTTCCGCGCCACCGACGACAAGCAGCTTCGGGAAATTCGGGCCATTGCCGGCGAGCTCGCCGGCCTGCGTGACCGTCTGCGTCGCGCCATCGACCGCGGCTGAAACCGCAACCGGCCCGCTGCGGCCGGACTTGCTTCCAGGAGAGGCGGTCGATATATAGCCCGGGCCGCGGCGCTGAGAAGCGCATCGGCCGGCCGGATCGGAGTGTAGCGCAGCCTGGTAGCGCATCAGTCTGGGGGACTGGGGGTCGTGGGTTCAAATCCCGCCACTCCGACCATCCGGCAGATCCCGTGGACGACCCCAGTGGAAGATCTCAGTGGAAGATCCCAATGGACGATCCCCGGCATTTTGGTGGAATTAGCCTTAAAACCGGCTAAAATCACACCATGATATAGGAATATTGCGCTGCGAAATCGCTTCGGCGCTTTGATTTCATGCTTATGTCTGGTGGAGTGGAGTTCGGGGCGACGTGGAGTCGACGTCCCGGGGCAAATGGGTAACGACCATGATTGAACAGACGGCAACCAACAGCGACACCGGAACCGAGAGCGCGGCGCCGGCCGCGACCGATGCGGATACGATCAGCCTGGAGCTTTCGGATCTTCTGCCGGACAGCGCCGGCAATATCGTCATCGAGTATGACGGCGGCAACCTTGCGGTCGAGCTCCTGACCGACCAGGCGGTGGTCGAGCGCGGCGTGGCCGCGGAAGCGGTGGATGCCAGCGGCGGCGACCTTTCGGGCTTCGCCTATTGCGCGTTCAGCAATGGGACGACCGTATTCTTCCCGACGGATATCAGCCTGCACATCGTGCCTCCGGGGCACGAGGTCGGCTGAGCGTCAAACGTCGCTCAGCGAGAAGCAGCGACCGACGGCCGCGCGGCATAGCGCGGCCGTTTCAGTTTGAGTAACCGCCCGAGCCGCGACCGGTCTTGGTGCCGCCACTGTTATTGCTGCCACCGTTGTTCTTGAGCGCGCGCTGGCTGTTCGGATTTTGATCCGGGAATGGCAGGCTCGGCATCTGCATGGGTGCCGGCGACGGTGTCGGCGCGGTCGTGGGTGCCGGCGCTCCGCCGCCGCCATTGTCGGAGGTCGCGTCCAGCAGAGGCTGCAGCATGGCCGGCGTCGTCGGCTGAACGGCGCCGAGCTTGCCCTGCACATCGACCGAGCTCCAATTGCCCGCATTGACCAGAGCGGGCTGCCCCGATCCCGAGCCCAACTCCACCACGCCGTTCAGCACGTAGATGGAGGTGGCGCCGGCGGGCGGGCCTTGGACCGTGTTTTTGGGCGCCGCGACGATCCATTTCGTGCCGCGGACGGCGGAATAGGCATTGGCGGTCTTGATCTGATAGTCGAACTGGGACTCGCCGGATTTGGCCGCCGCCGCGTTCACGATGCCGTTGAGCACGGTCAGGACCACGGTTCGCGAATTGTTGGTGCCGTCGATCGCGAAGATGTCGATCGACATCGTGGTGCTCTCGCCCAAGGTCAGGATCGAGCCGTCGACGAAGCGCAGCCGCAGGCGGGCGCCGGGTCCGGTCTTGATCACGTCGCCGAGCTGCAGCGCCGTGCCGGGTCCGACGGTCATGTCGGCGCCGTCGCGGGTCAGACGCACGTCGCCGAGGGTCTTCACCGCCTGTCCGACGAAGCCGGCGGCGAACAACCCGCCGGCGAGCAGGGTCAGGGCTGCGCCCAAGGCGAAGGCCAGGATGGCGCGTCGTCCGGAAACCAGAGACAGCAGCGGGCGCATGAAACTCCCCCGAAGGCTCCCGGGAAACGCACCGGTCGCCGGCGCGCCAATTCTAGGCGCGGGCCAGCGACGAGACCAGGGTCCTCGGGAAGCGCGCCGCGCTTTCGGGTGTGCGCTTCTAGATCAGATGTTGTGCGATCGAGTCACGACTGCCCTCACCCTAACCCTCTCCCCGTTGGGGAGAGGGAACGCTGCTCTGCAGCGGAAAGAGCGCGCTCCGTTCTGCTCCCTCTCCCCAACGGGGAGAGGGCCGGGGTGAGGGTAGCGGTGACTCCATCTCGCAACATCTGAGCTAGAAGCGTACACCCGAAAGCGCGGCGCGCTTCCCGAGGACCCTGGTCTCGTCGCTGGCCCGCGCCTAGAATTGGCGCGCCGGCGACCGGTGCGTTTCCCGGGAGCCTTCGGGGGAGTTTCATGCG
>DASZYM010000097.1:0-8759 GCA_035545355.1 Dongiaceae bacterium | reverse complement strand
GTGCGCGCCTTCCTGGAACAGGTGCCGGCGATGAAGATCGAGATCATCTCGCTGGTGCTGCTCGCCTATGGCGTCGGCGGCTTCTTCGGCAACCTGGTCGGCGGCGCGATCACGGCGCGCAGCGCGCCGGCCTCGGTGTTGGTCGGGACCGTGCTGATCGCCGCGGCCGCGCTCGTGCTGGTCCTGTTCGGCGCCTCGGCCTGGGTCTCGGCCGCCGGCGTCGCGGTCTGGGGCTTTGCCTTCGGCGCGATCCCGGTCGGTGTGCAGACCTGGATCGTCCGCTCCGCGACCGATCAGCCCGAAGCCGGCAACGGCCTGATCGTCGCCGCTTTCCAGATCGCGATCACCAGCGGCGCCGTGCTCGGCGGATTGCTGGTCGATCACCTGGGACCGACCGGCGTGATCGGCTATGCGGGTATCATGACCATGATCGGCACGCTGCTGGTGCTGGGTTTCGGCCGGAAGGGGACCTCCTAGCGGAAGCAGCCCTCGACCAGCATGCGGAAGGCGACGGCGCGATGGCTCATGCGGTGCTTCTGGTCGGGATCCATCTCGCCGAAGGTGATGCTGTAACCGTCGGGGATGAAGATCGGGTCGTAGCCGAAGCCGCGTGTTCCCCGCGGCGCGTCGGCGAGGGTGCCGAAAACCTTGCCCTCGAAGACCTCGACGTGATCGTCCGGCCAGGCGAGAGCAAGGGCCGCGACGAAATGCGCGCCGCGCGGCTTGCCCTGGATGCCTTTCAGCACGCGGGCCATGGCCTCGCCGAAATCCTTCGACGGCCCCGCCCAGCGCGCCGAATAGATGCCGGGCGCGCCGTCGAGGGAATCGACGCAGATGCCGGAATCGTCGGCCAGAGCCGGCAGCTTCGCGGCGCGCGCGGCGGCAAGGGCTTTGAGCTTCGCATTGCCGATGAAGCTGTCCTCGGTCTCCTCGGGCTCGGCCAGGCCGAGCGACGCCGCGGAGATCACGTCGATGGCAAATGGCTGCAGCAGCTCGGCGATCTCCTTCGCCTTGCCCTTGTTATGGCTGGCGAGGACCAGTTTCTTCTCGGTGAAGCGGCGCGGCATCAGATCCCCAGCGCTTGCTTCTGCAGCGCGTTCAATTCGCCGATGCCCTTGCGCGCGAGCTTCAGCAATTCGAGGAACTGCGCCTCGGAGAAGGCGGTCTTCTCCGCGGTGCCCTGGATCTCGACGATGCCGCCATTGCCGGTCAGCACGAAATTGGCGTCGGCCTCGGCGGCGGAATCCTCCTCGTATTCGAGGTCGAGCACGCATTGGCCTTTATGAATGCCGCAGGAGATCGCGGCCACGGTGTCGGTGAGCGGGATCGCCTTCACCGCGCCCATCTCCTTCATGAAGGCGAAGCATTGATGCAGCGCCACGTAGGCGCCGGTGATCGCCGCGGTGCGGGTGCCGCCATCCGCCTGGATCACGTCGCAGTCGAGGCGGATCTGCCGCTCGCCGAAGCCGGTCAAGTCGGTCACGGCGCGCAGGCTCCGACCGATCAGGCGCTGGATCTCCTGGGTGCGGCCGGATTGCTTGCCTTTCGCCGCCTCGCGGTCGGTGCGGCTGTGGGTCGAGCGCGGCAGCATGCCGTATTCCGCCGTCACCCAGCCCTTGCCGCTGCCCTTCAGGAAAGGTGGCGCCTTCTCCTCCAAGGTCGCGGTGCAGAGCACATGGGTGTTGCCGAACTTGGCGAGGCAGGAGCCTTCGGCATAGCGGTTGACATCGACCGTCAGCGCGACGGCGCGCAATTGATCGGGAGCACGGCCGGCAGGACGTGCGGCAGAAACGGACATCGCGGAGATCCTTGAAAGTGAGCGCGGCCGGACCCTACACGCGGGCGCCCATGGTGGCAATCTTGCGGAGCGATCTCAGACCGTGCGCACGCGGCCGGCGCCGAGGCCGAAGATCGCCGAGCCCACGGTGATGATGACGAACAGGATCGCGACCGGCGGCCAGCCGCCGAAACCGTCATGCACCAGCCCGACCGCCAGCGGGCCCGCCAGCGCTCCCAGCAGATAGCCGACGCTCTGGCTCATGCCGGAGAGACGCGCGGCGGTTTCCGGATTGCCGCCGCGCTGCGCGATCATGGTCAGCGCGACGGCGAAGGCGCCGCCCTGGCCAAGGCCGAGGAAGATCGAAGCGAGCCAGATGAGGCCGAGCGGCGCGAACAGGTAGCCGAGAAAGCCGACGAGGCCGAGCACCTGCATCAAGGTCGTCGACACGCGAAGATCGCCCGATCTGCCGGTGAGCAGCGGCGCCAGTTGCGCGCCGACGCCCTGCGCCAGCAGGCTGAGGCCGATCATCAAGCCGCTTTCGGCCTTCTCGATGCCGCGGTCCTGCAGGATCTTGGCGCCCCAGCCGAAGACGGTATAGGCCGAGGCCGAGCAGAGGCCGAGATAGAGCGTCACCTGCCAGGCGAGCGCGCTGCGCCAGAGATTGCCGGCGCTGCCAGCGGCGGCGCGTGGCGCCGAATGGAAATGCGCCCGCATCGGCATCCAGGCCGGCAGCGCGATCACCGCGAGCAAGGCCCAGACCGCGAGCGCCGTGGGCCAGATCGTGCCGAAATCCTGTTCCACCCGCGGCGCCAAGGCCGCGGCGCCGCCGGCGCCGACGCAGAGCATCATGGTGTAGAAGCCGGTCACGGCGCCGACGCGGTGCGGGAAGTCGCGCTTCACGATGCCCGGCAGCAGGACGTTCATGAAGCCGATCGAGAAGCCGGCGATCACCGCGCTGAGATAAAGCATCGTCGCCGACGGGACGATCCGGATTCCGCAGCCGACCGCCAGCCCGACCAGCGCGTAGAGGATCATGTTCTCCGCCCCGAAACGGCGCCCCAGCAGCGGCGCGATCGGGCTGGCCAGCCCGAAGCAGATCACCGGCAGCGTGGTGAGGATCGTCTTGCCGGTCGGGCTGAAGCCGAGATAGGCCGCGATCTCGTCCAGCAGCGGGCCGATGCTGGTCACCGCCGGCCGCAGGTTGAGCGCGACCAGGCCCAGGGCGATCAGCATCACCAGCGGACTGAGCCGCCGCGCCGAATCGAGAGGCTTCTGAATGATCAGCTCCGACGGCGGAGGATGGACATGAAATTGTCGTAGAGCCGGCGGGAATCGCGGGCGAATTCCGGCATCTTGCGCGCCGCCTCTTCGTCGAGCTTCGGCAGGGCGCCCTTGCCCAGAGTATCGTCGAGCGCGCAGGCATAGGCCGGCACCGCGCCCCATTCGCCGACGGTCTGGCTCTGGAGCTCGGTGTGGTACTGCAGACCATAGGCGACGTCGCCGATCCGCATCGCCTGGTTGGTGCAGACCGGGGAATCGGCGAGGATCACCGCCTCCGGCGGCGCGTCCAGCACCGCGGCGCCGTGCCATTGCAGCGCCTGGAAGGTCGGCGCGATCCCGGCGAAGAGCGGATCGGCCTTGCCCGCCTCGGTCAGATTGATGTCGAGGATGCCGACCTCGGGCTTCGGCATCTTATCGACCCGGCCGCCCAGGGCGGCGCCGAGGAGCTGATGGCCGAGGCAGAGGCCGAAATAGGGCTTGCCCCGATCCTTCACCCAGTCCTTGATCGCCTGCTTCTCGGCTTTCAGCCAGGGATGCTCGGTCTCCTCCCAGACATCCATCGGCCCGCCCATGACCCAGAGCGCGTCATAGCGGTTGAGGTCCGGAATCGCCTCGCCTTCGTCGAGCTCGACGGGGTCCCAGCCGATCCCGTCCGCGGCGAAAAAGTCGCGGAAGATCCCCGGATGCTCGATGGCGATGTGTTGGAAGACCAGAAAACGCATGTGAATCATCCTTTCCGGGCAGTCGAGCATGCCGGCGCGGCCATTCGCAACGGAAAATGCCGCGATATTGACGGTTCACCCCCCAATACCTAGATTTCCCGCGAGATTCTGAGGCGACCGATGCAGCATTTGACGCGCAACCTCACCCAGCATCGGCCGGTGTTGAGCGAGCTTTCGGATCGCTCGCGTGAAATCTTCCGGCTGATCGTGGACACCTATTTCGAGACCGGCGAACCCGTCGGCTCGCGCACTTTGTCGCGCCGTCTCGGCCAGCTTTCGCCGGCGACGATCCGAAACGTGATGGCCGATCTGGAAGAGCTGGGCCTGCTGTTCGCGCCGCACACTTCGGCGGGACGCCTGCCGACCGAGCTCGGCCTCAGGCTGTTCGTCGACGGGCTGATGGAATTGGGCGGCCTCACCGAAGCCGAGCGTGCGGCGATCGACGGCCAGTGCCAGGCGGTCGGCCGCTCGATGCCGGAGGTGATGGAGCAGGCTTCGACCATGCTCTCCGGCCTCTCGCATTGCGCCGGCATGGTGGTGGCGCCGAAGACCGACCGGCCGCTGAAGCATATCGAGTTCGTGCATTTGGGGCCGGGCCGCGCGCTGGTCGTGCTGGTGACCGAAGGCGGGATGGTCGAGAACCGGGTGATCGACGTGCCGGTGGGCTTGCCGCCCTCGACCCTGGTCGAGGCGACCAACTACCTGACCCAGCGCCTGGCCGGCCGCACGATCGCGACCGCGCGGACCCAGATCACCCAGGATCTCGAGAGCCAGCGCGCCGAGCTCGACACCTTGGCCCGCAAGGTGGTCGAGACCGGCCTGGCGAGCTGGTCCATGGGGACCGGCCAGGGCGCCCTGATCGTGCGCGGCCAGTCGAACCTGCTGGACGGCGTGACCGAGGTCGCCGATCTCGAACGGCTGCGCGGGTTGTTCGCGGCGCTGGAGGCCAAGGAGCAGCTCGTAAAGCTGCTCGACGCGGCCGACGCGGCGGAGGGCGTGCAGATCTTCATCGGTGCGGAGAACGAGCTGTTCGGCCTCGCCGGATGCTCGGCGGTGATCTCGCCCTATCGCGACAGCCAAAGGCGGCTGATCGGTGCGGTGGGCGTGATCGGGCCGAGCCGGATCAATTATGCGCGGATCATCCCGATGGTCGATTACACCGCCAAGGTGATCGGCCGGATCCTGGGTTGAGGATTATCGGGCGGCCCGGGCACTATTGCCCGGTTCCGCGCATTTCACTGGAACGAGTGGATGGAGGAACGGTCTGATGATGACCGACGAGACTGAGAACGGCACACCCGAGACGAGCGGCAACGGTTCGGCCGAGCAGGCCGGGCCCGAGGACGCCTTGACGGCGGCGCGCGCCGAGGCGGCGCAATTGAAGGACCAATTGCTGCGCGCGATGGCGGAGACGGAGAATACCCGCCGCCGCGCCCAGCGCGACCGCGAGGATGCGCAGAAATACGGCGTCGCCAATTTCGCCCGCGACATGCTGACCGTCGCCGACAATCTGCGGCGCGCGCTGGAAGCCATCCCGACGGCCCAGCTCGAAAGCGACGAAGCGCTGAAGACACTCTATGACGGCGTCGCCGCCACCGAGCGCCAGCTCGAAGCCGCACTCGCCAAGCAGCAGATCGAGCGCATCTGGCCGGAAGGCGAGCGGTTCGACGCCAACATGCACCAGGCCATGTTCGAGGTGCCGAACAGCGGCAAGCCGGCGGGCACCGTCGTCCAGGTGGTGCAGGCGGGCTACAAGATCCACGACCGCCTGCTGCGCCCCGCTTTGGTCGGCATCGCCAAGGCCGAGCCGGCGGCGAACGATGCCGGGCATCAGATCGATCAGACGGTTTAAGCCCGGCCTAACGCGTCATGCCGAGGCGTAATCCGGGCATCTGGCTTCCGTTCTACGCGCTGATATCGACCCCGGCGCTCGAGCGCTGGGTGAGGGCGGCGCCGGTGCGGGTATAGGCGGTCGTCGCCGCGGCGAAAGGCGGATTGTGCAGGCCTTCGCCCAACTGCTCCTGAGCGATGGATTGGGCCAGGAAGGCGCTGGAAGCGCCCGTGTTCGGCCGATAGGCGCCGTCCTGGGCGGCGGACCGGCCGCTGCGGCCGCCTTGGCTTTCGAGCGAGTCCGAATTGCCGAGATCGATGCCGGAAGCGCCCGGGGCGGTCGGGTTGGTGCCGGTGCGGCGCGTCTGAAGCTCGGTGCCGGTATTGGAGGCCTCGCCGCCTTCATAGACCCGGAAGCGGAAGCGCCGCGCCCGCCCCTGGTCGCTGGCGGCGGCACCGGCCTGGCTGCTGCCATCCGCGGGCGCGCTTGCGCCCTGGGATTGCTGGGGCGTCAGCGCGCGCTCGGTCCCAGGCAGACGGACCGGCGGTGGCAGCAGATAGATTTGGGCGATGTCGGCCATGCCGCGTCGCGCGTGCCTCGTTCCTCGTTACCGGCGCGGCCGGTGCCCCACCCTGGCGATCGCCGGATTCAATGCGCGCAGATGCAGCGCATTCCCCACTCATTTTAGGTATCCGATCCCCAAGCGCAAGGCGCGGTCTGCGCATAAGACAGCGCTCACGGGACGTTTACTTTGCCTTTACTATGCGGATGGACTTTGGAATACGAAACACACACCTTTTCGCTAACGAAACTTAAGGTTTGATTCAGATTCTCCCGAATATGATCGCTCGAAATCGCTAACTCCAAGCGGCAAGAGATTTTTCGTAGCGGCGGCGGGGCATGATATCGCTGGGGAGACAGACGCCGGAGGCAGGCGCGCTGTCGACAAGCAAGGAACCGCAGTGGATTTCCGCGGCAATCGCCGCGGCGGGCGACGTCGCCTACCGCTGGGACATCCTATCCGACAAGCTGGAATGGATCGGCAATCTGGCCGAGATTCTCGGCGATGCCGGCACAGGATTGCAATCCGGCCACGGCTTCAACAACCGCATCCATCCCGAAGACCTGCCGATCCGGCTCAAGGCCCTGAGCGACCATTTCGCCGGCGAAGCCGCCTATGACTGCGAGTTCCGCCTGCGCACCGGCCAGGGCTCGGTGGTCTGGATGCACGATCGCGGCACCGCGGTGCTCGACAAGGACGGCACGCCGGTCCTGCTTTCCGGCACGCTCCGGATCATCACCGCGCGCAAGCAGACCGAGGCGCGCATGGAGCGCGTCGCGAATTACGACGAGCTGACCGGCCATTTCAACAAGACGCGCCTGCGCGACGAGCTCGACCAGGCGCTGACCTTCGCGCGCCGCTTCTCCGTGCCCGGCGCCTTCCTGGTCGTGGGCATCGACAAGCTGGCGATGGTCAACAGCGTCTGCGGCTACGAAGTCGGCGATGCGGTGCTGGTGGCGATCGGCCAGAGGCTGGATCGCTACATCCGCTCGAGCGACGTGGTCGGACGGCTGGGCGGCGACCGTTTCGGAATCATCCTGTCGCAATGCCGCGAAGAGATGGTGGTCCATGCCATGGACCGCATCCTCGACGGCGTGCGCGAGGAGCCGGTGGAGGTCGACGGGCAGTCGATCCCGGTCAGCGTCTCGATCGGCTGCGTCCTGTTCCCCGGCCTGGTCAACACCGCCTATGATGTGATGGCCAAGGCCGAGCTCTCGCTCAACTTCGCCAAGCGCTCGGGGCGCAACTGCTTCAACACCTACCGCGTCTCCGAGCAGCAGGGCGTGCTCCACCGCAAGGCGATGGATATCGGCGCCCAGGTGCAGCAGGCGATGCGCGACCACCGCCTGATCTTCATGTACCAGCCGATCGTCACGGCGGACCACACCCACCGGGTGGCGAAGTACGAGGCGCTGCTGAGGATGCGGGACGAGAAGGGCGACATCGTGCCCGCCGGCGAGTTCATCCCGGTCATCGAGCAGCTCGGCATGGCGCGCCAGCTCGACCGGCATGTGCTCGACATGGCGATCGAGGAGCTGCGCGCCGCGCCCGACACCACGCTGGCGATCAACATCTCCGGCCTTACCGCCTCCGATCCGTCCTGGCTGCGCGCGCTCATCTCCGCCGTGCGCTCGACGCCGCATATCGCGCCGCGCCTGACCGTCGAGATCACCGAGACCGCCGCGTTGCACGACATCGAGGAATCGGCGCGCTTCGTGAACGTGGTGCGGAACCTCGGCTGCAAGGTGGCGATCGACGATTTCGGCGCCGGCTTCACCTCGTTCCGGCACCTGAAGGCGCTGACTGTCGACATGGTCAAGATCGACGGTTCCTTCGTGGTCAATCTCTCGCGCAATGTCGACAACCAGCTTTTCGTGCGGAACCTGATGGGCCTCGCCTCGACCTTCGGCCTTTCGACCGTGGCCGAGTTCGTGGAGAATCCCGAGGACGCGGACTTCCTGCTGAAGGCGGGCGTCCAGTACCTGCAGGGCTATTATTTCGGCCGTCCGGCCCCGAACCGCATCTGGACGCGCGATCAGACCATCCAGCCGGCACCCCTTCCGGCGGAATAGCAGCCATCGGATACTGCCATGGCCGGCGGCTTGCTTTGCCGGCGCGGCTCTGCTTTCTCTGCGCCCATGTCGGACTCTCCCGCTCAGGGCGCGGATCATCGCGGCTTCGGCCTCTATGTGCATTGGCCGTTCTGCCTGTCGAAATGCCCCTATTGCGACTTCAACAGCCATGTGCGCGAACGCATCGACCAGCGGCGCTGGCGCGATGCATTGCTGCGCGAGATCGAGCATTACGCCGGGCAGACCGGCGGCCGGACGCTGACCAGCCTGTTCTTCGGCGGCGGCACGCCGTCGCTGATGGAACCGGAAACGGCGCGCGCCATCATCGACGCCATGCGCAAGCATTGGGCGGTCGCGCCGGATGTCGAGGTGACCCTGGAGGCCAACCCGACCTCGATCGAAGCCGGCAAGTTCCGCGCCTTCCGCGAGGCCGGCATCAACCGGATCTCGATCGGCGTGCAGGCGCTCGACGACCGCGCGCTCGCGTTCCTCGGCCGCCAGCACAGCGCCG
>DASZYM010000096.1:0-4465 GCA_035545355.1 Dongiaceae bacterium | reverse complement strand
CGCTCTCGGCCAGCGCCACCTCGCCGCCCTGCACCCGCATCCGCCAGAACGAGCCCTTGGCGAGCTTCAGGATCGCCGCCTGGCCGTTCTGGGTGATCGAGGCATGCACGTCGGGATGCAGATGGAAGCGCAGCGCGAAGCTGTTGCCGCCTTTGCCGACCAGCTGATCCTCGCCCATGAAGTCCTCGCCATTGGCCGAGAGATAGAGCCGCCGGCGGTGGATCAGGCCGAAGCCCTCCTCGTAGCCGTTATGCGAGAGGTCGAGCCAGATCTGGCCGTTGGTCTCCTCGCGCCGCGCCGTCACGATATCCGGCTTCAAGGCGATGCCGTCCATGCGGAAGCCGCCGCCGATCGCCTTCCGGGGCGGCAGCAGCATCGAGGAGTTCACATTGTCCACGATCATGGTGGAGTGCGCGGCGGTGGTGCGCTGCACCTGCTGCCATTCCTTGGACCAGGGATGCGCGCCGCAATTGACGATGACGCGTTCCTCGTCATGGGAGAACTCGAAGGACAGGGTGCCGGCATGGGCATGGCCGTCGAGTCCGTGCCGCGGCGGCGCGCCGCAATCGACCAGCACCACGCTCTTTCCGGCCTCCATGCGCTGGAAGCCGGTCAGCGGGAGCTGATTGAGCGTCCGCAGCCTGCCGCCGGCGCGGCGCAAGGCCGCTTCGACCACCCGCGGGTCGAGCTCCGCCGTGTCGTTGAAGGCGGCGAGATGGCCGTCATTATGGCAGAGCATCAGGACGGCCGAGGCCAGGTTCTCGATCGCGATCTGCAGGTTGTCGGGATGCGGCCGCCGCGCGGCGTTGAACACCTCGCGCAGGTCCACGAGCTGCACCAGGATATCCAGCATCGCCTGCGGGCTGCGCTCGACATGGCCGCCATCGGCCAGCAATTGCCGCGATGCCTCGCGGAGGAAGATGCGGCGGCCCTGGACCAGCAGCCGCTCGCCCCGGGGCAGCATCAGCCCGGCCAGCATCAGCGCGATCACCGCCTTCAGCAATTCGGCGCCATAGAGTCCGTCGCCGAGCGCGCGGCCGAGATGCGCCGCCTGGCGGTAGAGGCTGCCCATCAGCAAAGCGGCGAAGCCGGGCTCCGCGCCGGTCACGAGATAGGGGCCGTTCAGCAGCAGGTTGCGCAGCCGCGCCGCCAGCACGTCGCCGCGCCACGCCGCCTCGTCATAGCGCGGATTCTCCGCGATCCAGCGCCGCGTCAACTCGACCGCGGCGGCTTGCGCGCCCGGTGCGCCGGCGGCCCTGAGATCGTTCAGCCAGTCGAAGCGGTTCAACGTCTCGCGCCAGGCTGGCGAGGCGCCGGTCGGACGTGAGAGCGGCCGCGGCTCGCGGATGCTCTCGCCGGCAAAGCGGAACTCCGCCGTGAGCAGAGCCTGTCCGCGGCTGCGGTCGGCCGGCCAGGATATGGCGAAAGGCGGCGCATCGGCGGCGATCAGGAAATCGCCGGCGCCGACCCGGCCCAAGGCCACGCGATAGGCGGCGCTGCGATAGATCGGCTGCATCAGCCGGCGGCGCAGCCGCGAGGCGATCAGCCCCGCCGGCTCGGCGAACAGCATCTGCATCTGCGGCCAGACCAGATGCGGGCGCTGATTGCCGGGGCGCGGCCCGCGCTTGGCGCCTTGCGCATTCTGCGTGGCGCCCGGCGGCTCGGCGCCGGTATGGTCCTGTTCGGCTTCGCGCGCGCCTTCCGCCACGCCGGGCCTCAGCAGCGCAACCGGGCGATATTGTCGGCGTAGCGCGACGCGCCGCCGGTGAAACTCGCGGTGCCGGCCACCAGCACGTCGGCGCCCGCCGCGATGACCGCGGCCGCATTCTCCGCGGTGATGCCGCCATCGACCTCGAGGTCGATCGGCCGGCCGTTCTGGCTTTCGGAGACCTGGTCGATCTTGCGCCGCACCGCCTGGACCTTGTCCAGGGCCAGCGGCAGGAACTTCTGCCCGCCGAAGCCCGGATTGACGCTCATGATCAGGACCAGGTCGAGCTCGGGCAGCAGATAGTCGATGAAATCGATCGGCGTCCCGGGATTGAGCGAGATGCCGGCCTTCTTGCCGTGCGACTTGATGAGCTGCACCGTGCGATGCGCATGCGGTCCCGCTTCCGGATGGAAGGTCATGATATCGGCGCCCGCTTCCGCGAAATCCGGGACATAAGGATCGACCGGCGCGATCATCAGATGCACGTCGAAGGTCTTGTTGCTGTGCGGGCGGAGCGCCTTCACCACCACCGGGCCGATGGTGATGTTGGGCACGAAATGCCCGTCCATGACATCGACATGAATGTAATCCGCGCCGGCGGCATCGATCGCCTCCACCTCGGCGCCCAGCCGGGCGAAGTCGGCAGACAGAATGGAGGGCGCGATCCGGGTCGGCTGCTGCATGGCGGCAGGATTACCAGCGCCGACCTACCCTGTCACGAGACAATCTGTCCCCGCCGGAAAGCCTTGCGGCAAGCGGCTTTCCGCAGATTCGGCACCGCTCCGAAGGCCCCGAGTCGACAGGCTTCACGGGAGGCTTGTGGAAAAATCATTGGACCGCGGGCCGGGAAACCGGATCAATGCCGAAAAGCACAGGACCGCAGCATGCCCACCGCTTTTCTCGACCACGTCAACAAGACCCTCGACGGCATCCGCGCCGACGGGTTCTGGAAGGCCGAGCGCCGAATCGCGACACCGCAGGATTCCCATATCCGCCTGGAAGACGGGCGGGCGGTGCTCAATTTCTGCGCCAACAACTATCTCGGTCTGGCCGACGACAAAAGGCTGATCGCCGGCGCCCGCGAGGGTCTCGACCAATACGGTTTCGGCATGGCCTCGGTGCGGTTCATCTGCGGCACCCAGACCCTGCACAAGGCGCTCGAGGCGGAGCTTGCGAAATTCCTCGGCACCGAGGACGCGATCCTCTATTCGAGTTGCTTCGACGCCAATGGCGGGCTGTTCGAGACCCTGCTCGGCGAGGAGGACGCGATCGTCAGCGACGCGCTGAACCACGCCTCGATCATCGACGGCATCCGCCTCTGCAAGGCCAAGCGGTTCCGCTACGCCAACAACGACATGGCGGATCTGGAGCAGCAGCTCCAGGCCGCCGATGCCGGCGGCGCGCGGTTCAAGATGATCGCGACCGACGGTGTCTTCTCGATGGACGGGATCATCGCCGATCTGAAAGCGGTCTGCGATCTCGCCGCGAAATACAAAGCCATCGTCATGGTCGACGATTCCCATGCGGTCGGCTTCGTCGGCGCGCATGGCCGCGGCTCGCCGGAGCTGCGCGGCGTCGCCGACCGCGTCGATCTCTATACCGGCACGCTCGGCAAGGCTTTGGGCGGCGCGTCCGGCGGCTATATCGCCGGCCGGCAGCCGGTCATCGACCTGTTGCGCCAGCGCTCGCGGCCCTACCTCTTCTCCAACAGCCTGGCGCCGTCGATCGCCGCCGCCTCTCTCACCGTGCTGAAGCTGCTGCAGACGGCCGAGGGCGCCGAGCTCCGCGCGCGCCTCAAGGCCAACGGCGAAAAATTCCGCGGCGAGATGTCGAAGCTCGGCTTCACGCTGGCCGGCGCCGGCCATCCGATCATCCCGGTGATGCTGGGCGAGGCGAAGCTCGCGACCGAGATGGCGGATGCGCTGCTGCAGGAAGGCATCTACGTGATCGGCTTCAGCTTTCCCGTCGTGCCGAAAGGCCAGGCGCGCATCCGCACCCAGATGAGCGCCGCCCATTCCCCCGAAGACATCGATCGCGCCGTCGCCGCCTTCGAAAAGGTGGGGAAGGCGATGGGGGCGATCAGATGACAGATATCAGATGTCAGATGTCAGGCGGACGCGGAGAAATTCTTTCTCTGATATCTGACATCTGTCATCCGACATCTGGAGCGAAGCGACCATGAAAGCCCTTGTCAAAACCGAAGCCGGCCCGGGCCTCAAGCTCACCGAGGTCAAGGAGCCGGAAGTCGGCCATAACGACGTGTTGATCAAGATCGGCAAGACCGCGATCTGCGGCACCGACATCCATATCTGGAAATGGGACGACTGGGCGGCGAAGACGATCCCCGTCGGCATGCAGGTCGGCCATGAATATGTCGGCGAGATCGTGGCGCTCGGCCAGGAGGTCAAGGGCTTCAAGATCGGCGACCGCGTCTCCGGCGAGGGCCACATCACCTGCGGCTATTGCCGCAACTGCCGCGCCGGCCGCCGCCATCTCTGCCGCAACACCTTCGGCGTCGGCGTCAACCGCCCCGGCGCCTTCGCGGAATATCTCGCGATTCCCGCCTTCAACGCCTTCAAGATCCCGGACAACATCCGCGACGACCTGGCCTCGATTTTCGATCCGTTCGGCAATGCGACCCATACCGCGCTCGCCTTCAACCTGGTGGGCGAGGACGTGCTGATCACCGGCTCCGGGCCGATCGGCATCATGGCGGCGGCGATCGCGCGCCATGTCGGCGCGCGGTTCGTCGTCATC
>DASZYM010000095.1:0-4573 GCA_035545355.1 Dongiaceae bacterium | reverse complement strand
CTTGCCGATCGCGGCGATGTCCGGCGGAGATCCCGAGGTCGAGATCGGCGTCCGCCCGGAACATGTGCGGCTCGGCGAGCGCGGCTTTCCGGCGACCGTGCGCCTGGTGCAGCCGGTCGGCCCGGCGACCCATGTGACGCTGGGCTGGGAAGGCGGATCGCTGACCGCGAGCCTGCCCGGCTTCGTGCGCCTGGCGCCCGGCAGCGCCGTCAAGGCCGAGATCGATCCCGACCATCTGCTCGTCTTCGACCGGAAATCCGGAAAGCGGCGCGCGCCGCAGCGACAATCCTGAGGAGGACCATCATGAACCGGCAAACCCCGTCCAACTCCATCGCCCGCCGCGACGCGGAGTTCCACCTGCATTCGCAGACCAACCCGACCCAGCTCGAGGAGCGCGGCCCCCTGGTCGTCGCCCGCGGCGAGGGCATCCGCGTCTTCGATGCCGGCGGCAAGGCCTATATCGACGCGATGGCGGGCCTGTGGTGCGCCTCGCTCGGCTTCAACAACAAGCGCCTGGCCGCCGCCGCGGCGAAGCAATATGCCGAGCTCGGCTTCTATCACACCTTCTTCCAGCGCACCCACGAGCCGGCGGCGCAGCTCGCCGAGAAGCTGGTCGAGCTGACCGGCATGAAGGGCGGCCGCGCCTATTTCGCCACCTCGGGCTCGGAAGCCAACGAGACCATGGTGAAGCTCGCCTGGATCTATCACACGGTCCACGGCAAGCCGACCAAGCGCAAGCTGATCGCCCGGGACCGCGCCTTCCACGGCTCGACCATCGCCGCGGCTTCGATGTGCGGCTTGACCTTCATGCACCGCGAGTTCGGCCTGCCGATCTCAGGGTTCCTGCACACCACCGCGCCCTATCCCTATCGCGGCATGCTCGACGGCGAGACCGAGGCCGCCTATGTCGAGCGCCTGGCCGACGATCTGGAGAAGCTGATCCTGCGCGAGGGGCCGGACACGATCGCCGCCTTCATCGCCGAGCCGATCTATGCCGGCGGCGGCATCATCGTGCCGCCCAAGGGCTATTTCAAACGCATCCAGCAGGTGCTGAAGAAGTACGACATCCTCTGCCTCGGCGACGAGATCGTCTGCGGCTTCGCCCGGACCGGCAACTGGTTCGGCAAGGAGACCGTCGATATGCAGCCGGACATGATGGCTTTGGCCAAGGGCCTGTCCTCGTCCTACTTCCCGATCTCGGCGGTGGTGATCGCGCCGAAGATCTACGAGGCGGTCGCCCGCTTCAACAAGGAGGGCGGCAATTTCGGCCATGGCTTCACCAATTCGGGCCATCCGGTCGGCGTCGCCGTCGCGCTGGAGACGATCAAGATCTACGAGGAGATGAATGTCGTCGAGCATGTCCGCAAGATGGGCGCCCGGCTGCGCCAGAAGTTCGAGGAGATCGGCAAGAAATCGCCGATCGTCGGCGAGGTCCGTGGCGCCGGCCTGATGCTCGGTATCGAGCTGGTCGCCGACAAGAAGAGCCGCAAGCCGTTCGATCCGAAGCTCGATGTCGGCATGAGCTTCGACCAGATCGCCTATGAGAACGGCCTGATCGCCCGCTGCATGGGCGATACGCTCGGCTTCGCGCCGCCGCTGATCGTCACCGAGAGCGATGTCGATGAGATCGCGGCGCTGTGCGAGAAGAGCCTGAAGACGCTGGAGCAGAAGCTGGCGAAAGCCTGAGCTCCCGGCAGGCGGCGTCCGCCATATCTGCGCGGATGCCGCCGCCGATCTCGCCGCAACCGGTTTCGCCGAACGCGTCTGTTGCGGCGCACAACTCCCGGCGGTCAATTGTCCGATAAATAGGCGGCGGAAAAAGTCAACGCCTTGCCCGCCCGTCGGGTGCCTGCCATACTTTCCGGGTCTTGCATGCAATAAGCAAGTTCCTTGGGAGGAAATGATGGCTGATACAGTGAACACGAGTCGGCGCGGCTTCCTGGCGGGCGCGTCGGCGATGGGCGGAGCCGCGGCCTTGTTCGGCGGGATCGGCGGCAAGCCGGCCTACGCGGACGCGGTCGGCCGTTCCGACAAGCCGCTGAAGGCGGCGTTCTCCAATGCCGGCCTGCAGGCGACCTGGTGCGCCCAGGGCAAGCAGGCGGCGGAATATTGGGGCAAGCTCTACAATGTCGAGGTCACCTGGTTCGACGGCCAGCTCGATGCCGTGAAGCAGCGCGCGGCGATCGACGACATGGCCTCGCAGAAGTGGGACTTCGTGGCGATGCAGGCTTTCGGCATCGGCACCTTGACCCAGCCGGTGAAGAAGATGATCGATGCCGGCATTCCGGTGATCGACATGGACACCCTGATCGCTCCGCTGGATCAGATCGACATCCATGCCTTCCTCGCCCCGAACAACGAGTTCATGGGCGCTTCGGTGACCCAGGCGCTGGTCAATGCGATCGGCGGCAAGGGCAAGATCATCATGACCCAGGGCGCGCTCGGCCATACCGGCGCGCAAGGGCGGACCCGCGGCTTCAAGTCGGTGATCTCGCAGCATCCCGATATCGAGGTGCTGGACGACCAGCCGGCGGATTGGGACGTCACCAAGGTCGCCCGCCTCTGGGAGACCTATCTCACCAAGTATCCGCAGATCGATGCGGCCTACTTCCACAACGACGACATGGCGCTGGCCGCCTATGCCGTCATGAAGGCGCATAACCGCACCGACATCAAGATCGGCGGCTGCGATGCCATGCCGCCGGCCTTGGCGGCGGTGGCCGACGGCCGCATGACCGCGACCGTGCGCAACCCGTCCTGCCGCATCCATGGCGGCGCGATCGTCGCCGGCGTCGCCGCGGTCAACGGCGAGAAGACCGCCGATAGCGGCGGGATCCCCAAGAACGTCGTCGTCGACGGCCCGGTCGTCACCAAGGACAACGCGGCCGGCATGCAGTGGATGGAAGATCACTTCCTGATCTGATCCGGATCGCTTCGGATATCCGAGGGCCGGGGATGCGCGAGCGTTCCCGGCCCGCGCTGTCCCACGATTGGTGACGCATCATGAGCACTGAGACCGCCGTTCCGCGCCTGCGCATGGAGGGCATCTCCAAATCCTTCGGCGGCGTCGCCGCCTTGCGCGAGGTCGATTTCGAGCTGCTGGAGGGCCAGGTGCACGGCCTGGTCGGCGAGAACGGCGCCGGCAAGTCGACCATGATGAAGATCATCGCCGGCGTGCACACGACCTTCACCGGCCGGATGCTGCTCGACGGAAACGAGGTGCGGTTCCATTCCGCCCGCGACGCGCTCGATGCCGGCATCGGCATGGTGCACCAGGAGCTCTCGATCGTCCCCGACCTCACGGTCGCGGAGAACGTCTATCTCGGCAAGCAGCCGACCAGGAACGGCATCATCGACTGGAAGGCGATGAAGGCCGGCGCCAAGGCGCAGCTCGAGAAGCTCGGCATCGATGTCGATCCCTCGACCACGATGGGCGCGCTGCCGATCGGGCTGCAGCAGTTGATCGAGCTGGCGCGGGTGCTCTATTCCGGCGCCCGCATCGTCATCCTCGACGAGCCGACTTCGGCCCTGTCGCCGCCGGAAGTGGCGCGCCTCTTCGAGGTCCTGCGCGGCGTCAAGGCCAGCGGCCGGAGCATCGTCTTCATCTCGCATTTCCTGGACGACATCCTCTCGGTCTCCGACGCCGTCACCATCTTCCGCAACGGCCGGCGCGTGGCGACCGAGTCGACCGCGAACATCGACAAGGGCTGGGTCATCGAACGGATGATCGGCAAGGGCCACGAGGAGCTGGAGGAAAGCTATACCGGCACGATCCATCTCGACAGCAAGCCGGCCGCGCCGATCGTGCTTTCGACCCAGGGCCTGACCTGGGGCCGCGCCTTCAGCGACGTCTCGCTCGACGTGCGGGCGGGCGAGGTGCTCGGCATCTACGGCTTCATGGGCTGCGGCCAGATCGAACTCACCCGCGCCCTGTTCGGCAAGCTCAGGCCCAATGCCGGCACGCTGGCGATCGGCGGCCGGCCGATCCGCTTCAGGAACACGGCCCAGGCGCGCCGCGCCGGCATCGCCTTCGTGCCGGAGAGCCGGCGCTCGATGCTGTTCTACCATGAGCCGGTCTTCAAGAACGTATCGATCAGCGTGCTGGGAAGGATCTCGCGCTGGTGGGTGAAGCCGCAGGTCGAGCGCAGCATCGCCGAGCAGCAGGCCAAGGCGCTGAACATCCGCCCGCCGAATGTCCGCGCCTTGCTGGGCTCGCTCTCGGGCGGCAACCAGCAGAAGGTGGCCTTGGCCAAATGGCTGACCTATCCGACCAAGGTGCTGGTGCTCAGCGAGCCGACCCGGGGCATGGATGTCGGCGCCAAGGACGATGTGGTGAAGATCGTCCGGGATTTGCGCGACAAGGGCCTCGCCGTCGTGGTGGTTTCGGCCGAGCCGGAGACCGTGCTATCCCTGGCCGACCGCGTCGTCGTCATGAAGAAGGGGCGGATCGTGCGCGAATTCGCCGGCGAGACGATCAGCAAGGACCGGCTGCTCGAGGCCGCGTGAGACGAGCGTATCGGTGAGGAGCGTCATTCCATGAGCATGCCGGCCCAGGCTTCCGCCAAGCGTCCCG
>DASZYM010000094.1:0-8000 GCA_035545355.1 Dongiaceae bacterium | reverse complement strand
CGGCTCGCGCCAGGATCTCCTCAAGGTCGCGCGCCTCGGGCCCAAGGCCTTCGAGCAATGCGCCGGCTTCCTGCGCATCCGCGACGGCGAGGATCCGCTCGATTCATCCGCGGTGCATCCCGAGAGCTATCCGGTGGTGCGCCGCATCCTGAAGCAGCTCAAATCCGAGATCCGCGCAGTGATCGGCGATGCGAGCGTGCTCAGGAACCTCAACCCCGTCGACTTCGCCGACGAGAAATTCGGCGCACCGACGGTGACCGACATCCTGAAGGAGCTGGAGAAGCCCGGGCGCGATCCGCGGCCGGAATTCAAGACCGCCACCTTCAAGGACGGCGTCGAGGAGATGAAGGACTTGACGCCCGGCATGCTGCTGGAGGGTGTCGTCACCAACGTCGCCAATTTCGGCGCCTTCGTCGATATCGGCGTGCACCAGGACGGGCTGGTGCATGTCTCGGCTCTCGCCGACCGCTTCGTCAAGGACCCGCGCGAGGTGGTGAAGCCCGGCGACATCGTGAAGGTCAAGGTGCTGGAGGTCGACCTCAAGCGCAAGCGCATCTCCCTCACCATGCGTTTGAGCGACGAAGCGGTGCGCCGGCCACAGGACTCCAAAGGGTCAAGCAACGACCGCCCGCTCACGGCGCGCGACCGCCAGCACATGGCGCCCAAGCCCAAGGCGCCGTCGGCGGCGCCGGACAACGCGCTGGCCGCGGCCTTCAGCAAGGCCGGCTTCACCTTGCGGAAGTGACCCCAACCCGACGCCGAGCTGCCACAAATCGGCAATGCCGCGTCGCCTATGGTCCCCCGGTCACGGAAGGGGATCAGCCACATGGACGCCACGACGCGGACGCTCGATCGTCAGGAAACCTCGCATGGCTGGCGCCCGGAGCGCTGCGACCGCATCGCGCTGGTGCTGCAGGGCGGCGGCGCGCTCGGCGCCTATCAGGTCGGCGTCTACCAGGCGCTGCACGAGGACAATATCGAGCCCGACTGGGTCTCGGGCGTCTCGATCGGCGCCATCAACTCGGCGATCATCGCCGGCAACCCGCCGCATGCCCGCCTCGGCAAGCTGAAGGCGTTCTGGGAGCGCATCACCGAGCGCAAGATCTGGCACTACACGCCGGACGGCGACGTCTATCGCAAGATGCGCAACGCGACCAGCGCCTGGCTCACCACGACCCAGGGCCAGCCCGGCTTCTTCGAGCCGCGCCGCCCCGGCCCCTGGTTCGCGCCGACCGGCGCCCAGGACGCGACCAGCTATTACGACAGCGCGCCCCTGCGCGAGACGCTGCTGGAGCTCGTGGACTTCACCCTGCTCAACCGCGGGCCGGTGCGCTTCTCGGTCGGCGCGGTCAACGTGCTCACCGGCAACTTCATCTATTTCGACAATGCCAAGGAAGAGATCCAGCCCGAGCACATCATGGCGAGCGGCGCCCTGCCGCCGGCGCTGCCGATGATCAAGATCGGCACCGACTACTTCTGGGACGGCGGCATCGTCTCCAACACGCCGCTGCAATATCTCCTGGAGCAGGAGGACGATTTCAACTCGCTGGTCTTCCAGGTCGATCTCTTCAGCACGCGCGGCGCCCTGCCCCGCGACATCCAGGACGTGATGGCCCGGCACAAGGACATCATGTATTCCTCGCGCACCCGCTACAACACCGACGTCTATCGCCGCCTGCACACCTGGAAGACGCGGCTCTACCAGGCGCTGGCGAAAGTGCCCGACGAGGCGCTGACCGACGAAGAGCGGCGGATGCGCGACGAGCTCAAGGACCTGCCGGAGATCACCATCCTGCAGCTCATCTACCAGCAGAAGGCCTATGAGGGCCACGCCAAGGATTACGAGTTCTCCGGCACCTCCATGCGCGAGCACTGGCAGAGCGGCTACGAAGACACCAAGCGCACCTTGCTGCACCGGCACTGGCTGGAAATGCCGCCCCAGGGCGCCGGCTGCCTGGTGCACGACGTGCACCGCGAGGACGACTGACGGGGTCGGACCCGAATCCGCTCCTTTTCGGGCTGCCCCGGTTGCGGTAAAGGGATTGTTAACAAGCCTGTCATAATCTGGACCTCGCGCGGGCGTGGCCCGCCTCGCCGTCCGGGACGCCATGCAGGCACAACGCGACCGAGTGCTGCCCACCTCGCAGTCGCCTCAGGAGCTTCTGGAGACGCTCTTGAGCATCATCGGGCGCGTCGAAGGATTCCTTTACCGCTGCCGGAACGACCGCGACTACTCGATGCTGCATATCAGCGAAGGCATCGAGCGCCTCTGCGGCTATCCCGCCGCCGACTTCATCGACAACCGGAAGCGCGCCTTCTCCGCGGTGATCCATCCGGACGATCTCGAATCGGTCTATGCAAGCGTCGATCAGGCGCTGGCCGGCAAGCGGAACTGGGAGATCGACTACCGCCTGGTGCATTGCGCCGGACAGCCGGTCTGGGTGCATGAGGTCGGGGCCGGCGTCTTCGCCGAATCAGGCGCGCTGCTCTACCTCGAAGGCTTCGTCATCGACATCGCGCGGCGCAAGCGCATGGAGACCGAGCTTCACGACACGCAGCAGAAGCTGGTCACCTCGCTCGCCGACCGCGAGGCGGCGCTCGCGATGACCGAAGCGGCCAACCAGGTGAAGTCGCGGTTCCTCGCGATCATGAATCACGAGCTCCGCACGCCCTTGAACGCGATCATCGGCTTCTCGGACCTGATGCAGCGCGAGGCCTACGGCCCGGTCGCCAACCCGAAATATGCCGAATACGTCCAGGAGATCAACCAGGCCGGACAGGCCTTGCTCGAGATCGTCAACGGCATGCTGGAGCTGACCCAGCTCACCTCGGGCAAGCGCGCCGTGCAGATCGAGCCCTTGACGCTCGACCAGGTGCACAAGCCGGCGCTCCGCGGCATGGACGGCGCCATCGAAGCCCGCGGCCTGCGCCTCGATGTCGTGCCGAATTCCGGCGACTGCCTGATGGCGGGCGACCGGAGCTGCCTGGTGCGCGTGCTGCACAACGTCCTCGACAATGCGGTCAAGTTCAACCGGCGCGACGGGACGGTGACCCTCAAGCTGGAGCAGCGGCCGGAGCAGGGCACCATCGCCATCGCGATCCGGGATACCGGCAGCGGCATCCCCGCCGAGCAGTTGCGGGAGATCGCCAAGCCTTTCAGCCAGATCGGCAGCTATACCCGGCACGCCAACGGCATGGGCCTCGGTCTCGCCATCGCCCAGGCTTTGCTCAACGCCATGTCCGGCGCCTTGGAGATCGAGAGCGAGGTCGGCCGCGGCACCTGCGTCAGGATCGTGCTGCCCGAATGGCGGCCTGACGCGGTCTAGAGCAGACAGAATCAATCGCCACCATGAGCCGACCGACGAACGCGCGATCGTCCGTGCGCTGTGTCCGGCGCGCCACAGCGCGCGGTTGAATTCGCGTCGCGCGATTTTCGGCCGCGCTTTTCCTCTTGCGTCGAAACGTCGCGAGGATCATAAGCGCGCTCCTTCGCTAGGCCTTGGGCTCGGGCTCTCGGTCCCGACCGGCGCGGTGTGCGATGCACGTCCCGTGTTCCGCCGAATGAAGGTCAGTGAGTGGTGGCCGCAGCTCCAAGGGTGGAGCACCGGGGAAACCCGGAGGAGCCGGTTCGATTCCGGTCGGTCAACTCGAACGAGGATAGCTCAGTGGGTAGAGCAAGTGATTGATAATCACTCTGTCGCGGGTTCGACTCCCGCTCCAACGCTCCGGTTCAGCCTGTAACGCTGATACCTTCTTAGGGAACCGGATGCGCGCTTCAGTCGCGATCCGGTTCGTGAGGCCGTAAGGCCGATCGTTCCGATCAAGACACCAAGAGACCGGCTCTGCGCCGTGGCGGATATCGCCCGTGCGGATTCCGGGACTCGCTGCTCTTCGACATCGCGCACGCGGTGAAGGGAGAAGCGTGCCCGGATTCCGGTGGGCTCAAGCCTCGGCCCGCCGGTTCCCCTGGGAAGACGCGTCCGGTGCCTGCTCCTCGCCTGACGACGGCCCGCGCGGGATGGCCCATGCGGGATGAATGGATGGAGGTGAAGATGAGTACCTATGCTTTGTGGACTCGCGTGACCGTCAAGGACGGCGAACGCATGCTGTTGCTGCGCGACGGCCGGTACGAGCGCGTGCTGGCGCCGGGCCGCTATCGGCTGTGGGATCCGCGTCGTCAGATCGCGCTCGAACGCTATGCGATCGTGCGGACCGAGATGCCGGCCGAGCGCTACGCGGTGCTGAAGGCCGAGCGGCCGGAGCTCGCCGCGGCGCTGTTCGAGCTGGTCGAGACCAAAGCAAACGAGCTGGCGGTGGTCAGCCTCGACGGGCGGCCGACGCACCTGATGGGGCCGTGGCAGAGCCGCGCCTTCTGGAAGGTCGCGACCGCGGTCACCGCCGAGCGCATCGACACGGCGGCCGATCCGATCGTGAGCCCGCGGCACCTGACCATGATCGACCGCGCGCGCACGACCTATGTCAGCGAGACCGTGGTCGAGGCGCACGAGGCCGGCCTGCTCACCATCGAGGGCCGGCTGGTCGCGCGGCTCCAGCCGGGGCGTCACGCCTACTGGACCGTGAACCGGAAGGTCGAGGTGAAGCGGCTCGATCTCAGGCCGCAGGCGATCGAGGTGACGGCGCAGGAGATGCTGACCAAGGACCGCATCGCCTTGCGCCTGACCCTGACCGCGTTCCGCCGGATCGTCGATCCGGAGAAGGCGGTGGCCGCGGTCGCCGACATCGACGGCTGGCTCTACCGGCTGGTGCAGTTCGCCATCCGCGCGGCGGTCGCCGAGCGGAGCCTGGACGAAGTGCTCTCGGCCAAGAGCACGCTCGACGCGGAGCTGCGCGCCTATGTCGACGCGCGGCTCGGCGAGACCGGCATCGAGGTGACGGAGCTCGGCGTGAAGGACGTGATCCTGCCGGGCGAGATCCGCGACCTCGTGAACAAGGTGGTGGAGGCGGAGCGGACGGCGAAGGCCAACCTGATCCGCCGCCAGGAAGAGACCGCGGCGACGCGTTCGCTCCTGAACACCGCCAAGTTGATGGAGGAGAACCCGCTGCTGCTCCGCCTGAAGGAGCTCGAAAGCCTCGAGCGCCTGGTGGAGAAGGTGGGCAAGATCGACCTCCACGCCGGCGACGGCCAGGGCCTCGACGCGCTTCTGACCCGCCTGGTGCGGATCAAGGCGCCGGATGCGGCCTAGGGCGCGGCCTGACGATGGGCCGGGGAGTCCGGAGATGGAGTCCCCGGCCTGTCGACTGCCGGAGCGCACGATAGGCTCTTGCCTATCCTATCTGCCTATGCTATAAGATGGGCGATGCATTCATGTCGGCAGCATGCGCGCGCGGACGTCGATCCGGCTGCTCCGACGGATCCGGCCTGTGCGACGAACTTAGACCGGGCTTAGACAAAATCAAGAATCCGGTTCGAACCCCGCGACTGCGATGGAGGCGATGGGGGCTTGGATCGTCAAAGGGTTAGGGCGCCACGACGGCCTTCGAATCCGGACGGAGGCGTCTAAATGAAATGCGACGGCGTGCCGCGGGGGTGTTCAGTCCAGGAATTCGACGCCGAGTTCCAGGGCGGCGCGGCGCCGGACCTTGCAGCGGTAGTAGCGGCCGTCGGTCAGGCGCAGTCCGAAGACCGGCGGGACTTGCACCGGTGCCGCGAGCTTGAGCCGCGCTCCCGTCTCCGACATGTCGCGCACGACGCAGTCGAACACGCTCGCCATGTCGTTGAACACCACCTTCCCGGTGAGCAGGGTCTTGCGCCGTTCGGCCCCGCGGCGCTGCGTCGGATCGTTCGCATTGGCCGGCACGACCGCCGGGGCTGGTTCCAGCTTCGGCGCGGCGGCCGCGGAGGGCGGAGTGCCGAGCAGCAGGCGGGCACGGTCCCGCAGCCGGTCGAGGACTTCCGGCGGTAAGGTATTTGATGAAGAACCTGACGCGTTCTTGCTGGAGGAATCCACTGGCCGAAACTCCGATGGGAGAGCGCCCCCGAGGCGCCATGTCCCCGGTTATACGGCTCCCATATCGCGTTCCATTCTCAGCCTTCGCGGCAAAGATTCGGTTAATTCGTCGCAGCCGCGTACATGCGCATGTGACGCGGAAGGGGGCGGTCCGGTGATGCAAATTCCCGCGGAATTTCTACGCGACCGAGAGCGACAGCCGCTTTGCGACCTCCAGCAGACGCCGGTCGCGCGTCCAGAACGATGCCTCCGGCGTCAGTCGCGTTGCCGCCAGCAGATGCGCATCGCTATAGCCGATGCCGAAGCCGGCCAAGGATTCTCCTTCGATGAAACGAAGCACCTCGTCGCCGGCACGGAGGTGGCCGATCCAAACCGACGTATCGACCGGGATCGCGCGAGCGATTACTTGGCCACGCGGCGGCGGCGAGGAACGGATTTGAGCCGGGGCTCGCTGCCACCGAGCCGCGCCAGCCGCCGGGCACTCGCCCGCTCGATCAACGCCTTCAACGCCTCGCGCACCAAGGCCGTTTTCTCCCGCAGCCCGGTGAGGGCTTCCGCCTCCTCCAGGAGCCGGTCGTCCAAGGCCAATGTGGTTCGCATCGTCTGACTCGCGACAAGGTGAGGCTCTATATATGGCAATGCTTCAATGATGCCAGGGACGATCAATGGATCTGCGACTGCCACTGCGTGATGACGTCGAACGGGTGGATGAAGTTCAGCACATTCAGCGTCAGGTTATCGTGGATCTCGTAGGCGGCGTAGGCCTCCAGCCCGAGCGCCAGGACCACGCTCACCCAGACCGGAGCGAAGCGCGCGAAGGCGAAGCCGGCGATCATCGACAAGGTGTCGGACAGCGAGTTGATCATGCTGTCGCCGACATAGCCTTGGGCCAGCGCCTGCTTGCGATAGGCCTCGATCACCCAGGGCGTGTTCTCGGCGATTTCCCAGGCGGCCTCGATGCCGGTGGCGATCAGCAGCCGCGGCAGGACCGGCGATTTCGGGAAGACGAAGCGCAGCGCGCCGTAGAACAGCAGGCCGTGGACGATGTGGGAATAGGTGTACCAGTCGAAGAGATGCTGCGACATCTCCGCGGAGAGGACGTTGCCCTCCCAGAACTTCACAATGCCGCAGGTGCAGATCGGCGGCCGCCCCATCGCCAGCAGCAGGGCGCCCTGGATCGCGAGAAGCGCCGGCACTCCCAGCGCCCATCGCTTCGATACCTTGTGCATTCGTCCCCCGTCAGAGATGCGTGCGATGCCAGACGATCGCGACCATCAGCGCCGCCCCCCAGGCCGGAGTCGCGGCGAGCATGTAAAGCACCGCACGATACGGGACGCCCAGCCAGTCGCCATAGGATTCCGCGCGAAGCCTGCGCCGGGTGGAGCGATCGACGATCATGGGAGCCTCCTTGGATCGAGAGCAATCTGCGGCCGGATCGCGCGCAGCCTTTGTGCCGCGGCCTCTGGCGTCGGAGCGCGATCGGTCATCACCAGCCAGGCCGCGACCGCGGCGGCGCTGCGGCCGTAGCCCAGCGCACAGCAGACGAGGACCGGCCCATGCGCGCGCGCCTTTTCGATCGCTTCGGCGGCATTGCGCAGCTCTTCGCGCGAGAGCGGAATGAGATCGAGAGCGGGCATGGCGATACGGCGTCCCGCATGTCGCGGCGACGGCAGCTCGGCGCAGAGATCGACAACGGTGGCGAACTTCGGCGCACCGTTCTTGGCGAACCGCCGCGGCAGGCGACCGAGCCAGACGCCCTCGCCGATTTCGCTAACCCCATCGCCGGCGCTCCAGAGCCAGGCATTGAAGCGCGCGCCGAGCAGATAGGGCAGCAGCAACAGGTGCGTGGCGAACGGCATGGTTCCGTCTGTGCGCTTCTGGAAACCGCCTGCCCCGAGCGCGAGATAGGAGAGCGCCACCAGGCTCAGCGACAGCGCCGGCCAGAGCAGCCACAGGCCGGATCCGCCCAGCCGCAGCCCGGCGGCAGCCGAAGCAATTGCGCCGAGCAGATAAACTGCACCCACGCGCAGC
>DASZYM010000093.1:0-5965 GCA_035545355.1 Dongiaceae bacterium | reverse complement strand
AAGGCGCCCAATTGCTCGGCGAGCTTCATATAGGGGCGAAGCCGCGGCGCCTCCTCGACGGTGACCGAGGGCATGTTGATGGCGTTGGAGACGGCGCCGTGCAGCAGGAAGTCCGACATCTGCTCGGCGACCTGCACCGCGACGTTGAACTGCGCCTCGGTCGAGGAGGCGCCGAGATGCGGCGTGCAGACCACACCCGGATGGTTGAACAGGATGTTCTCGGTCGCCGGCTCGGTCGAGAAGACGTCCAAGGCCGCGCCCGCGACCTGTCCGGAATCGAGCGCCGCCCGCAGATCCTCCTCGACCACCAGCCCGCCGCGGGCGCAGTTGATCAGGCGCACGCCCGGGCGGCACTTGGCCAGCGCCTCGGCATTGATGATGCCGCGGGTCTGGTCGGTCAGCGGCGTGTGCAGGCTGATGAAATCGGCGCGCTTCAGCAAAGCGTCGAACTCCACCTTCTCGACCCCGAGATCGACCGCGCGCTCCGGCGAAAGGAAGGGGTCGAAGGCGATCACCTTCATCTTCAATCCCTGGGCGCGGTCGGCGACGATCGAGCCGATATTGCCGCAGCCGACGATGCCGAGCGTCTTGGCATGGAGCTCGACGCCGACGAATTTCGACTTCTCCCATTTGCCCTGATGGGTGGTGCGGTCGGCCTGGGGCAGGTGGCGCGCCAGCGCCATCATCAAGGCGACGGTGTGCTCGGCGGTGGTGATGTTGTTGCCGAAGGGCGTGTTCATCACGCAGATGCCGCGCGCCGTCGCCGCCTTGATGTCGATGTTGTCGACGCCGATCCCGGCGCGGCCGATCACCTTCAGGTGCTTTGCGGCGGCGATCACCTCCGCCGTGGCCTTGGTGGCCGAGCGGACGGCGAGGCCGTCATAATCGCCGATGATCGGGATCAGCTCCTTGGGCTTCAATCCGATCTTCTCATCGACCGCGACGCCGCGGTCCTGGAAGATCTTGACGGCTTCCGGCGCCAGCTCGTCGGCGATCAGGACTTTCGGTGCCGTGCTCATGCCGCCTTCTCCTTGCCGCTCTTCACCTGCGCATAGGCCCAGTCCAGCCAGGGCAGCAGCGCGTCGATATCGGATGTCTCGACCGTGGCGCCGCACCAGATCCGCAGACCCGGCGGCGCGTCGCGATAGGCGGCGGTATCGAACCCGGCGCCCTCGGCCTCGACCAGCGCCGCCAGCTCCTTCGCCACCTCCTGCTGCGCCGCGGGCGCGAGGTTGCGGAACCAGGGATCGGCGATCTTCAGGCATACGCTGGTGGTGGAGCGGATCGCCGCATCCTCGGCGAGGAACGCCGCCCAGGTGCTTTGCGAGATCCACTCGGCGATGCGCCGGTAGTTGCGTTCGGTGCGGTCGACGAGGCCCTTCAACCCGCCGACCGATTCCGCCCAGGCGAGCGCGTCTATCTGGTCCTCGACGCAGAGCATCGAGGGCGTGTTGATGGTCTCGCCCTTGAACACGCCTTCCGCGAGCTTGCCGCCGCTGACCAGGCGGAAGATCTTCGGCAGCGGCCAGCTCGGCTTGTGCGCGAGCAGCCGCTCCACCGCGCGCGGCGAGAGCGCCAGCATGCCGTGCCCGGCTTCGCCGCCCAGCACCTTCTGCCAGGACCAGGTGACGACATCGAGCCGGTCCCAGGGCAGCGCCATCGCAAAGGCCGCCGAGGTCGCGTCGCAGATGGTGAGGCCCGCGCGGTCCGCCGGGATCCAGTCCGTCGCCGGCAGCCGCACGCCCGAGGTCGTGCCGTTCCAGCAGAAGACGAGATCATGCGACCAGTCGATCGCGCCGAGGTCGGGCAGTGCGCCATAGGGCGCTTCCAGCACGGTGGCTTCTAGCTTCAACTGGCCGGCGATGTCCATGGCCCAGTCCTTGGAGAAGCTCTCGAAGGCGAGCACGGTGACGGGCTTCGGCCCGAGCAGCGACCAGAGCGCCATCTCGACCGCGCCGGTATCCGAGGCGGGCACGATGCCGATCCGGTAATCGGCCGGGATGCCGAGGATTTTGCGCGAGCGCTCGATCACGTCGGCGAGCCTGCTCTTGCCGATCTTGGAGCGATGCGAGCGGCCGAGCGCCGCGTTGTCGAGGGAGGCGGAGGTCCAGCCCGGGCGCTTGGCGCAGGGCCCGGACGAAAAAAGCGGCCGTTGAGGCCGCCCGTCGGGACGAGTCATCGGCGATCCTTCCAGATCGATGCGCTCCGTTGGGGGAGCGTGGCCCGCCGCCGATGTTGATGATTTTCGCGCCGCTGTCAATTGTCTTGAAGGCTGAATTGAAAACGGCCGGAGCATCGCTGCTCCGGCCGTTCGCGTCTTGAGAGGGAAACGCGGGTTACGCGCTGAGCTTCTTCGTGATCTTGGCGACGTGCTCGCCCTGCCAGCGCGCCATGCCGAGTTCCTTCTGCGAAGGCTGGCGGCTGCCGTCGGCGCCGGCGATGGTGGTGGCGCCGTAAGGCGTGCCGCCCTTCACCTCTTCGACGCCCATCTGGTCGGCGCAGGCATAGGGCAGGCCGACGATCACCATGCCGTGATGCAGCAGCACGGTGTGGAAGCTGGTGATGGTGGTCTCCTGGCCGCCATGCTGGGTGGCGGAGGAGGCGATGACGCTGCCCGGCTTGCCGACCAACGCGCCCTTCATCCAGAGGCCGCCGGTCTGGTCGATGAAGGTCTTCATCTGCGCCGCCATGTTGCCGTAGCGGGTCGGCGTCGCGAAGATGATGCCGTCATATTCGGCGAGCTCGTCGACCGTCGCCACCGGCGCGTCCTGGCTCAGCTTGAAGCCGGACTGCTTGGCGACCGCTTCCGGCACCGTCTCCGGCACGCGCTTCACCACCGCGGTGACGCCCGCCACCTTGGCGACGCCCTCGGCCGCCGCCTTGGCCATCTGCTCGATATGGCCGTAGCTCGAATAATAGAGGACCAGGACCTTGGTCATCACAGACTCCACTGTTCATCCCAGATTTCGGGAACCGATACATCGCTCCGGCGCAGGCCCATGACAATCAACCGGGTCGTGATAAGATTGTTCACGCAACCAAGACAATGAGTGCCGAGGATCCGGAGCCATGGACCAGATCGCCGCGATGCGCAGCTTCCGCAAGGTGCTGGAGCAGGGGAGCTTTTCCGCCGCCGCGCGCCAGCTCGGCCTTTCGAAGGCCGCCGTCTCCAAGCAAGTCAGCGAGCTCGAATCGTTCCTCGGCGCGACGCTGATCCATCGCACCACGCGGCGGCTGCACCCGACCGATGCCGGCCAGGCCTATTTCGAGAGCATCGTCGCCGTGCTCGACGATCTCGAGGCCGCCGATTCCGCCGTGCGCCACCTGCAGTCGGAGCCGTCGGGCACGCTGCGGGTCAGCGTGCCGACCGCCTTCGGCTGCATCAGCGCCATGATGGCGGAGCTGGTGCGCCGCCATCCCACGCTCCCCGTCGCCGCCGAGGCGACCGACCGCCTGGTCGACCTGGTGGAGGAGGGCTTCGATGCCGCGATCCGGATCAGCCCCGCCCTGCCGGATTCGACATTGATCGCCAAGCGCATCCGGCAGATCCCGGTGCTGACCGTCGCGGCGCCCGCTTATCTGAAGACGCATGGCACGCCGCAGAAGCCCGAGGACCTCGCCCGGCACAACTGCTTCATCTACACGCTCTCGGCGCGGCCGTTCGAATGGGTGTTCCGGACCGCCGCCGGCACGCGCAGCGTCAAGGTGAAGGGCACGATCCAGACCAATCACGGCAATCTGCTGCTGGAGCCGCTGCGCGCCGGTCTCGGCATCGCGCGCCTGCCGGAATTCCTGATCTCCGGCGAGCTGGAGGCGGGGCGGCTGGTGCCGATCCTCGGCAAGTTCTCCGACGACCGGCTCTCGCTCTTCGCGGTCTATCCGCCGAGCCGGCATTCCAGCCCGAAGATCCGGGCGCTGGTCGACATCGTCGGCGAGTGGTTTTCCGAAGGCCGGTCCTGGGCCGAGGCGCCGCGGGCGAAGAAGGCGAAGATCGCCTGATCTACCAGCGCTGATGGCGGTAAGGGGTGTGGCAGGCGCTGCAGGCCTGCACCACCTTGTCGAACTGGGCGCGCACCGTGGGGAGGTCGCCCGCCTGCGCGGCGGCGGCCAGCATCGCCGCCTGGTTCTGCAGGTTGGTCGCCTTGCCCTGGAAGTCGTCGAACTTCTGCCAGATCGCCGGGTCCGCCGCGGCATCGCCGGCGCCGCTGCCGGGCGGGAACAGCGCCGGGATCTGGCCCGCCGCCGCGGCGATCTTGTCGGCCGGGCCGATCACGTCGGCCGGGTTGCCGCCGTTGCGGATGATCTTGTCGATATGCATCAGGGCCTGGCCGTTGGCCTTCATCGCCGCGCGCCGCGCCTGGACGGCATCCTGCTGCGCGAGCGCGGCGAAGGCGATCAACGAGAGCAGCAGGCCGAGACCGATCGCCGTTCTCCCGCCGCCTTTCCCACTCCCAGCCATGCCGAACCTTTTCACCCGCCTTAACGTTGAATTATGCGGCCGGAACTCGATTGTCGCAGCGGCGAACGCTGAAGTTTCACGGTCTTGTGAGAGATTGCTACCCTGAAACCTGACGGTCATCAAACCGTAACTTTTTCGGTACCATAGGTGAAACTATGGTCCCGGCCCGGGGAAGCGGAACCGTGCGACATGGCGGTCGAAACTGAACTGAAGCTGCTAGTGCCGCCGGAAGCGGTCGCCGGAATCCTGCGGCAGCCGGCGCTCAGGAACCTGATACGGCCGCAGCAGCACGGCCATCCGGCGGAAGGCGAGAGCGAGAGCGTGGGCCTGAACGGCACCACCGTTCTTCCCGCCGAAGATCCGGTCCAGCGCCGCAAGCTCGTCGCGGTCTATTTCGACACGCCGGACAAATGGCTGGCCGAGCACGGCATGGCGCTGCGCATCCGCCGCATCGGCCGCAAGCGCATCCAGACCCTGAAGGCGCCGGGCGCCGGGCCCGGCGGCGTGCAGAACTTCCAGGAATTCGAGACCGAGATCGCGCAGGACCGCCCGCTGCTCGCCGCCATCACCGATGCCAAGCTGCGGCGCCGGCTGGAGCGCGAGAAGGTCTGGCAGCGCCTGCGCCCGGTCTTCGAGACCCGCTTCCAGCGTTCCGCCTTCGCCTGCGAGCGCGCCGGCACGACCTTCGAGGTCGCGGTCGATCACGGCGACATCGTGGCGCTCGGCCGCCGCGCGCCGATCGCCGAGATCGAGCTCGAGGTCAAGGCCGGCGAGCCCGGCGCGATCTTCGACCTCGCCGAGAGCCTCGCCCTGGAACTCGCCGAGGAATACCCGGTCCGCCTCGGCGCGCTCACCAAGGCGGCGCGGGGCTATGCTTTGGCCGACGGAGTCGAGCCGGCGCCGCACAAGGCGCGCGACATCACCTTCGGCACCCAGGTCGCGACCGAGGAAGCCTTCGTCGCCATCGTGCACAACTGCCTCGACCAGCTCCGCGCCAACGAGGAGGCGGTGCTGGCGACCGAGGACGACGAGGCGATCCACCAGTTCCGCGTGGCTTTGCGCCGGCTGCGCGCCATCGTCGGCGCCTATCGCGACCTGATCGACGACGACGTGCATGCGCTGATGTCGATCGATCTGCGCTGGCTGCAGCGCCAGTTCGGCTCGGCCCGCGATCTCGACGTGCTCATCGCCGAGACCCTGAAGCCGATCCACCAGCGGCTGCGCGGCCAGCCCGCCTTCGACCGCCTGATCACCGCGGCCGAGACCGCGCGCGCCGAGGCGCGCCACACCGCGCACCTCGCGCTGGAGAATCCGCGCTATCTCGCGATGCTGCTGCAGCTCTACCGGCATCTGCATACCGGCGACTGGCGCCGCGCCTCGGCGCGGGCACGTCTCGGCGCCAAGGTCGGCGACTTCGCGCGGCCGCTGCTGCAGTCGCGGCACAAGCGGCTGATGAAGCTCGGGCAGCGCGCCCAAGGCCTGCCCGAGGCGGAGCTGCACCGCCTG
>DASZYM010000092.1:0-7932 GCA_035545355.1 Dongiaceae bacterium | reverse complement strand
CGGCGCCGCGACGCGCTGGAGAATGCGCGGTGCGGCCTCGATCACCGTGACCGCCAGCCCCTTGCTTGCCGCGACCGCGGCCGCTTCCAGGCCGATATAGCCGCCGCCGACCACCAGCAGCTTGCGTCCTGCGAGCAATTCCGGGGCGATCGTGTCGGCATGGGTCAGGTCGCGGATCGTGTGGACGCCGACGAGCGCGCCGCCCATTTCATCCGGCAGGCGGCGCGGCGTGGCGCCTGTGGTGAGCGCCAGCCGCTGGTAGCGCAGTGTCGCGCCGTCCGCGAGCGTCACGCAGCGATCCGCCGGCGAGATCGCCGTGACCGAAGCGGAGAGCCGCAGCTCGATCTTCTGGTCCGCGTACCAGGCCGGCGGCCGGATCAGCAGCCGGTCGAGCGACAATTCGCCGGAAACATATTTCTTCGAAAGCGGCGGCCGTTGATAGGGACCGACCGGCTCGGCGCCGATCATGGTCAGCGGGCCGTCGTAACCGAGCGCCCGCAGCTTGGCAGCCAGCGCAACGCCCGCCTGGCCGGCTCCGACGATGACGATCGGATCGGGCATGGAGAGCTTAGACGTAGGGCACGTACAGGACGATTCCGTCGAGTTCCGGCGCAGACTGGATCTGGCAGCTCAACCGGCTCATCGGCTTGCGCTCGGCGACGGTGATCTCCAGCATCTCGTCTTCCAGCTCGGAGACCTTACCGGTCTTCTCAATCCATTCCGGATCGACATAGACGTGGCAGGTGGCGCAGGAGAGACAGCCCCCGCATTCGCCGATCACATTCGGCACGTTATTGGCGACTGCGGCTTCCATCAGGCTGTGCCCGACCGGCACATCCGCCGTGATCCGCTTGTCGTCCTTCAGAACCCAGGTAACCCGAGGCATCGCCGCTCCGCCGACTCGTCAGACATAATAGATGTAATAATCGCGGAGCGCGTCGCCTTCCAGCTTCGCCGTGCGTTCCAGCTCCATTTCCTTGATGCCGATATGGTTGGCGACCAGCAAGGCGTCGATCGCCGCGACCAGCGGCTTGTCCGCGGCGAGCTCCTTCAGCGCTTCGGCCAGGCCGTCCGGCGTGCCGTCCGTGGCGTCGTGGCCGGTGATGCAATCGGCGGTCTCCGCCGGGGTCAGCTTGTACTTGCCCTCGACCCCCAGCTTCGCCGCCTGCAGCACCGCCGTCACCAGCGTGTAGGGATTGGCCGAGGCGTCGCCCATGCGGTGCTCGATCCGGGCCTTCACATCTTGTTCCGCGGAGATGCGCGTCGTAACGCCGCGGTGGTCGATGCCCCAATTGCGCCAATAACCGGACAGCGTCGCCGGCTTCAACCGTTCATAGGAATTGACCGTCGGCGCCACCAGGCCGGCCATGCCGCGATGGTGATGCATCAGCCCGGCGATGCAGCCCTGGGCGAGCTCGGTCAGCTCGCCGGGCTTGCTCGCCCCGAACACGTTCTTCCCGTTCTTGTCGGAGAAGCTGAAGTTCACATGCAGCCCGCTGCCGCCCTTGGTCAGGATCGGCTTCGGCATGAAGGTCAGGATGATGCCGTGGTCGAGCGCGGTCTCGCGCGCCAGGACCCGGAACAGGAAAATGTCGTCGACCGCCTTCACCGCATCGTCATAGGTGAGGGTGAATTCGAATTGCGGGCTGTCGTATTCCGAGGTGATGCAGTCGATCCGGAAGCCCAAAGCCGTCGCCTTGGTCCAGATGTCGTCGATGAAGCGCTTGGGATCGGCGAAGCGTCCGGTGCTGTAGACATAGGCGCCGGGCGTGTCATAGGGCGTGAGCTTGCCCTCGGCATCGCGCTGGAAGGCATAGGCTTCGAGCTCCATCCCGACCTTCGGGGTCAGCCCCATCGCCTGCCATTCCTTGACGGTGCGTTTGAGCTGCGTGCGGCCGCAAAGGCCGAGCGGGCGGCCCTTGTTGTCCTCGAGATCGCCGACCACCACCTTGGTCCCAGGCTCCCAGCCGTCGCGGATCTCGGCGCCGCTATAGACGGCATCCATGTCGGGCAGGCCTTCGAGCATGGTTCCACCGGGTGCCGGCACCAGCTCCTTGTCATAGGTGACGGCGAAAGTGCCTTGGCAGAAGCGCGCCGCGCCATCGCCGCCCTTGCCGAGCGGAATGTATTTGCCGCGCGCCAGGCTGAGGTGATCGCAGAACAAGAGACGGAGCCGATCCGCCGCCATGATGTGGCCTCCCGATGCAGACTTCTTATTGCAGAGTCACGTTGACCGGCAGCCTTTTGATGCCGCCGATGAAATTCGAGCGCAGGAATTCGTGCGGCCCGTCCTGCTCGATCCGGCTCACGCGCTTCACGAATTCCTGGAGCAGGAGCTTCACCTCGAGCCGCGCCAGCCACATGCCGAGGCAGATATGCGGTCCGCCCTGGCCGAAGGCGACATGGCGGTTCGGCGTGCGGGCGAGGTCGAGCTCGAACGGGTCGGCGAAAACCTCCTCATCCCGGTTGCCGGAGATGAACCAGAGGATGACCTTGTCGCCTTCCTTGACGGCCTTGCCGTGCAGCTCGAAATCGCGCGTGGCCGTGCGCCGGAAATGCATGGTGGGCGAGGCCCAGCGGATGAACTCGTCCGGCGCCGTCTCCCAGATCGCCTCGCCGCCGTTGCGCAGCTGATCCATCAGCCGCGGCCGATTGGCGAGGGCGAACAGCGAGGCGGCGATGGAATAGCGCGTCGTGTCGTTGCCGGCCGCGACCAGCAGACAGAAGAAATTGCGGAATTCCATCTCTGAGATCACGTTGCCATGGGCGTCGGGCTGCAGGATCAGGTGCAGCACACCCTTCGTATCGCCGCGCTTCTGCTTATCCGCCATCAGCTCCTTGGCGTATTGGTAGAGATCGGCGCCGGCGGGCGAACGGAACGGCATGAGGCGGAACGCCTCGGTATCGGCCTTGTCCAGCACATGCCGGGTGAAGTCGGGATCGGTATTGGCGATAAGCTGGTCGCCTTTCTCCACCAGCCAGTCGAGATCGCTGTCCGGCGTGCCGAGGATCTGCCCCAGCATGCGCATCGGCAATTGCCGCGCGATCTCCTTGGTGGCATCGAACCGGCCCTTGGCCAGAGCGGTGTCCAGGATGTCGTCGCAAAGCTTGCGGATCTGCTCATCGAACAAAGCGATGACCGGCTTGGAGAAGGCCTTGGCCACCAGGACGCGGGTGCGGGAATGCTCCGGCGGATCGGTCTCCTGGAAGGTGCGCCGGGCGAGGTATTCCTCGTAGGTCTGGTCTTCCATCCGGATGCCCCGCGCCGAGCTCAGCAGCTCGTAATTGCGGTTCAAATCCAGGATGTCGTGATGCCGGGTGACCGACCAGAAGCCCTTGCCGCCCTTGAACTCGCACCAGGCCAGCGGGTCCTCGCGGCGCATCCGCGCGAAGGTGTTGTGCGGCGGTCCGGCCAGGAACGTGTCGTGGTCGGAAAGGTCGGCATGGCCGTTATCGGCCGGCTTGAACACCGTCATTGCGCAGTCTCCGCCGCCAAGGTGCGGCCGCCGTTCCAGGTCACGCCGATCTGGCGGTAATAGCCGCCGATGATCTCCCTGACCTCGAGACCGGCCAGTTCCTCGGTCGGCGCATCGTAGAGGTGGAACCGCTCGACCTTCGCGGCCCAAGGCGGGCCGCCTTCGAACTTCGCGCCGGTCGATTCGATCAGCTCCGAGAGCACGTCGCCTTTGCCGTCGATCGCCGGCATCCAGCGGTGATGCGCCATGGGATGGCCGTTGACGAAGCCGTTCTTCTCCACCGGCGCGATCAGCTCGATGATCGTGTCGGCGATGCGGCGATCCGCGGCGGCCAAGGTCGCGCCGAAACGCGCGCCGACCGCCAGGCGCGGCGCCGGGCCGAAGGGATGCGGCCGGGTCATGTGGATCGAGCCCAGCTTCTTCGGATAGCCCTGGTGAATGCCGCGCAGCAGCGCGAAATCCTTATCGACCCAGATGTAGATGCAGCGCGAATAGGTGCGGCCGTCGAACCTGCAGCGCACGACCGCGAAGGCTTCCTTGTATTGCGCGCGCACGGGATCGAGCAGCTCTTCTCGCGTGTCGCCGCAGGACTGCCAATCGGCCCAGATCAGCGCCACCGCACCCGGATCATCATCGGCGGGCGTCAGCGGCGCCGGCAGCAGCTCGGCGACGCGTTTGGGATCGGTGCGGAATTCGACGGTCAGCAGATCGCCGGAATAGTGCCAGGGCGGCGGCGGGATCAGCGACGACTTGCCGGTGGCGCTGCGCGGATAGAAGAAGCCTTTCATCTCACGCCCCCGGCTTCTTCGGCGGACGGATGCCGCGGAATTCCCAATCGCCGCCGAGTGCCGTCGACAGCACCTCCTCGGACTCGCTCGGCTGCGCGCCGACATCGTCGCGGATCGGCGCCGGTCCTTCGACGATGGTGTTGGAGAGCTTGCCCAGGCCCTCGACCTCCACCTCGACCACGTCGCCCGGCTGCACCGGCCGCGAGAAAGCCGGCGTGCCGGAGAGCAGCACGTCATTGGGCTCCAGCGTGATGTTGCGGGCGATGTCGGCGACCAGGTAATGCATGTCCCAAGTCATCTCCGACGTATTGCCGTCCTGCTTCACCTTGCCGTTCACCGTGGTGCGGATGAACTTGTTGTGGAAGTCCCAGCCTTCCACCAATCCCGGCCCCAAGGGGCAGAGCGTGTCGCTGCCTTTGACCCGCAGCATCGATCCCGCATCGGTGTCGCGGAAATCGTGCAGGCCGAAATCATTGGCGACGGTATAGCCGCGGATATAGTCGCCGGCTTCCTTTTGCGAGATGTTGCGGCAGCGGCGGCCGATCACGATCGCAACCTCGCCCTCGTAGTTCAGCCATTTGCAGCGCTTGGGCCGCACGACTTCGCCGCGGTGCGAATTCAGCGAGGAGACCGGCTTGTGGAAATAGGTCGGTGTCGCCGAGAGCTTGATCTGGAATTCCTTGACCCGGCTGACATGGTTCAGATGCACGCAGATGATCTTGCTCGGCACCACCGGCGGCAGATGCTGCGCCTCGGCGATCTTCACCCGCCGGCCGTCGCGCGCCACCAATTCGTCGCCTTCGACATCGACTTCGACCGCCGCTCCCGCCAGAAGAATCCGCCGCGTCTCCCGCACGTTTCGTCTCCCTATTGCGCCGCCTTGGGCCGTGCCTGCCAGCCTTCGGCCGGCCGGTCGAACCAGACATGCACCTGCCCGGTCCCGACCGAGTTTTCGTATTCGCTGTAGAGCCTGCCCGGCGCGCTGAATCTGCCTTCGCCCAGGGCCGCCGCCATCATCACATAATGGCCGAAATTGGCTTCCGGTTTGAACTTCAGGAAATCCGGCATGGTGCTCAGCACCCGCGCGTGATCGCCGGCTTTCATCCAGTCCAGCCGCTCGAGATCGGCCTTTGCATGCTCCGGGCTGAAGATGTGCTCGACGTCGCCGGCCTCATGGCCGCGCAGCTTGGAGAGCGGCCAGAATTTGTGGCTCATCGCGCCCGAGGCCAGCAGCAGCACCTTGCGGTCGAGATTGCGGATCGCCTCGCCGATGGCACGCCCGGCGCGCAGGAAATCGTCGGTCTCCGCGGTCTGCGCGCAGCTCACCGAGACCCAGGCCTCGTCGCCCTTCTGCAGGTATTTGATCAGGTTCACCGTCGCGTATTGGATCGGCAGATAGGGATCGTCGATCGGCGTGATCCAGGTCCCGTATTTGCCGGCCAAGGCCGCGGCGGCGCGGGCGAGCTCGGGGTCGCCCTTCGCGTCATAGGGCACCTGGCACATGCCGCGCGGCAGCTCGTCGGAGGTGTACTTGCCTTCGCGGCGCGCATGCGCCGTGATCACGAACTCGACGGTGGTGAACCAGTGCGAGTCGAAGACCACGACCGTGTCGTAGTCGAGCCTGGCCAGCACCTCGTCGCGTAGCCGGTTGAGCCCTGTGACGACCGAGAACTCGCGGCCCTTGTTGAGCTCGTAGCGGATCTCTCTGGGCAGCATGATGGTGGGCACATGCGCCAGCAATCCGGCCCCAACGATCTCACCCATTGGCGATCTCACCCATTGGCGACCTCACCCATTCCGGCTCCATCCATTCGGCGAGAAGATGCTCGCCTTTACATCGCAATAGAAATCGAACGACCAGGTTCCACCCTCGCGCCCGATGCCGGAGCGGCCGTTGCCGCCGAACGGCTGCCGGAGATCGCGCACGAAGAAGCAGTTGTTCCAGACCAGGCCCGCATTGATCTCGGACGAAACCCGCCGCGCGCGTTCTTCGCTGCCGGTCATCACCACGCCGGCGAGGCCATAATCGGTATCGTTGGCCATGGCGACCGCCTGCTCTTCATCCTCGAAGGATTGCAGGCAGAGCACCGGTCCGAACACTTCCTCGCGCAGGATCTCGCTGTTGCTGGGTGGATCCAGGAACAGCGTGGGGCGGTAGTAGAGCCCGCCCAAAGTCTCGTTCGGCCCGCCGCCCAGAGCCGGCTTCAACCCGGCTTCCTTGGCGCGGCGCACGAAGCCGTCGACCCGCTGGAAATGCGGCCGGCTGATCTGCGGCCCGATATCCGTCGCTTCGTCGCGCGGATCGCCTTGCTTGATCGCCTTGGCCTTGGCCAGGAACGCTTCGACGAATTTCTCGCGGATCGGCGCCTGGACCAGGATGCGCGTGCCGGCGAGGCAGACCTGGCCGGCATTGTCGTATTGCCCGATCGCGGTGTTCACCGCGAGCTCGAGATCGGCATCGGCGAACACCACGAAGGGCGACTTGCCGCCGAGCTCGAAGGAGAGCGGCACCAGGTTGGGGGCCGCCGCGGCGGCGATGGTCCGCGCCGTCGGCACCGAGCCGGTGAAGCTGATGCGCCGCACGCCGGGATGCTTGGTCAGCGCCGCGCCCGCGGCGGATCCCAGCCCCTGCACTACGTTGAACACGCCGTCCGGTAATCCCGCTTCTTTGGTGATGTCGGCCAGCAAAGAGGCGGTCAGCGGCGCCCATTCCGGCGGCTTGTAGACCACCGTGCAGCCGGAGGCCAAAGCCGGGGCAATGCGCCAGGTCCCGAGCATCAGCGGCGCGTTCCACGGCGTGATGATCGCGGCGACGCCCGCCGGATCCCAGCTCACATGGTTGCGATGCCCGCGGGTCTCGAAGTCCGGGTGATGCAGCTCCTTCAGCCAGTCGGCGAAGAAGCGGAAGTTATGCGCGACGCGCGGCATCACCCCGCGGCGATGCGAGCGCAGCAGCGAGCCGTTATCCCGGGTCTCGACCTGCGCCAGGCGTTCGATATTCGCCTCGACGCCGTCGGCGATCTTGTGCAGCAGCCGTGCGCGCTCTTCCGCGCTCGTCTTGGACCAGATACGAAAAGCCGCCTGCGCCGCCGCGACAGCCTGGTCCACGATCGCGGCATCGGCGCTCGCGACTTCTGCGATCACCGTCTCGTCGATCGGGGAAATGCTCTGAAAGCGCTCGCGGGAATCGACCCGCTTGCCGCCGATCCAATGCCGCGTGTCGATCTCGACGCCTTCGACCGTCGCCTGCATGCCTGCTCCCAGAAGACCCGCCGGCCGTTCCGCTCGGCCGATCGTTCGACGTCGAATAATCGTCCGGCGTGAACTCCGAGTCAAGCGCGCGGCGGTTTGCCGAGGCCTCATCTCGTCCCCAAACCGTCATTGCCGGGCTTGACCCGGCAATCTTGCTCAAGCCGGAATGAGATGCCCGGGTCAAGCCCGGGCATGACGGTTGAACTCACTCCTCGTCGCGCAGCGGTCCGTCGATCTCGTCGATCGTGGCGATGATGGCGCGCAGCGCATCGGTCGCGGTCTGGCGCTGCTTCTGCGGCAGGCCGCCGACGATCCGCGTCTCCTCGCCGTTGAAGCGCGGGAACAGGCTGGTGATCAGCGTATTGCCGCTCGCCGTCAGGTTCACGATGACGAGCCGCCGCTCCGCCTCGTTGGTG
>DASZYM010000091.1:0-2484 GCA_035545355.1 Dongiaceae bacterium | reverse complement strand
AGATCACCGGCGCAGGCGTGAAGGTCGGCGACGTGGTGCTGGGCCTCGCTTCGTCGGGCGTGCATTCCAACGGCTATTCCCTGGTGCGCAAGGTGGTCTCGGTCGCCGGCCTCGATTATGCGAAGCCGGCGCCGTTCGCGTACGGTCCGCTCGCCCAAGCGCTGCTGACGCCGACCCGCATCTATGTGAAGAGCTGCCTGGCCGCGATCCGCGCCGGCGGTGTGAAAGCATTGGCACATATCACCGGCGGCGGCTTGCTGGAGAACATCCCCCGCGTGCTGCCGCCGGAAACAATGTGCGCTATCGACGGCGCAAGCTGGCCGTTCCCGCCGGTCTTCGCCTGGCTGCGCAAGACCGCCGGCATCGACGCGCAGGAAATGGCGCGCACCTTCAATTGCGGCATCGGCATGGTGCTGGTGGTGGCGCCCGACCGGGTGGCCGCGCTGCGCGCCGTGCTGGAGCAGGCGGGCGAGCAGGTCTTCGCGATCGGCACGATCGAGGCCAAGCGCAGCGGCGAGCCCGGCTGCCGCGTCGCCCATACGGAGAAATGGTAGAGGCCGCCAGCCCAGCGGGGGGAGCGCGCCGGCCGTTGCGGGTCGCGGTCCTGATCTCCGGCCGCGGCAGCAATCTGCAGGCGCTGATCGACGCCTTCGTGGGCCCGGCGGACAGCCCGGTCGAGATCGTGCGGGTGATCTCCAACCGCCCGGATGCGCAGGGGCTCGAGCGCGCCCGCAAGGCCGGGCTCGTCACCAGGGTGATCGATCACAAGGGCTTCGCCGACCGCGTCGCCTTCGACGCTGCGCTCGATGCCGAGATCCGCGCTGCGAGCGCACAATTCGTGGCGCTCGCCGGATTCATGCGGCTCTTGACCGAGCAGTTCATCGACGATTGGCGCGACCGGCTGATCAACATCCATCCGGCCTTGCTGCCATCCTTCCGCGGGCTCGACACCCATCGCCGCGTGCTGAAGCGCGGCGTGAAGCTGCATGGCTGCACGGTGCATTTGGTGCGGCATGAGACCGATACCGGCCCGATCATCGCCCAGGCGGCGCTGCCGGTCCTGGCCGAGGATACGCCCGAGACATTGGCCGCGCGGGTGCTGGAGCTCGAGCATCGGCTCTATCCGATGGCCTTGCGGCTGATCGCCGAAGGCAAGGTCGAGGTCGATGGTGATCGCGCGATCGTCCATGCGCCCGTGGACGCGCAAGGACGCGGCGCGATGCTGCTCAACCCGCGGGATCGCGCCTGATGCGGTGGCGGTGGCTGCCGGTCGTGCTGCTGGCGCTGGCCTCGCTGCTTGGTCCGGTCCCCCGGGCGCAGGCGCAGGTCACCGCCGATCACTACGCGCTGCTGATGGTCTGGATGCCGGGCCTCTGCGCGCTCGAGAAGGACCGGCCGGAATGCAAGGACCTGTCGCTGCGCCGCTATGACGGCCAGAACCTCGCCTTCATGGCGCTGGAAGTGGCGCATGACAGCGGCGTCTCCGACACGTTCTGCTTCAGCATGCCGAGCGATTTCGAGATGGATCACGACCGCGACTGGTGCGACATGACCCGGCCGAACGTGAGCCCCGGCATTGCCACCGAGCTCAAGCGGCTGATGCCGATCGCGCAATCCTGCCAGGATCGCGGGCTCTGGGCGCGCTATGCGAGCTGCACGATGTATTCGGCCGACGACTACTACGCCCGCGGCCTCCGCCTGGCGAAGGCGCTGACCGCCACCAAGGTGAATGTGAAGATCGCCGGCGCGATCGGCCAGACCGTCAGCCAGCAGGCTTTGGTCGCCGCCTTCGAGCAGGATCTCGGCGACGAGACCGGGACGGCGATCGACTTCATCTGCCGCAAGAATGCCGGCAAGTTCCATCTGGTGAACGTCAAGCTCACCGTGACCGCGAGGGCGCTGACCCGCGGCCTGAGCAAGGAACTCCTCTGGCAGCCGGGCCGGCCGTTGCGGCGGAGCTGTCCCGAAAACATCTTCGTCGATGCGCCGCCCGGCACGCCCCTCGGGACACCGGGCGGGACACCGGAAGCCAGCGCGGCGCCCGCGCCGCCGCCGGCCAAGCCCAGGGCGCCCGATGTGCCGGAAAGCAGCCCCGTAGGTCCGGTCGAAACCGCGCCGCTCGAACCGCCGGACCAGCCGAAAATCATTCCGATTCCGGCCCGCTGAAGCGCCCCCCTGAGGCGCATTGCCCCACCCGGCAAGCTCGGGTAAAACACGGCCAAGGAATCTGCCAAATGGGGTGCTTGCTATGTCGCTGAATGATCAAATCCTGGCCGATCGCGAGAAGACCTGGCACGGCGTGGGCCGGCTCCTGTTCTGGGGCACCATCCATTGCCTGGTCTTCGTGCTGATCGTGACCCTGTTCGCGATCAACGGCCCGACCGCCACGGTCTGGGGCGTTTCGGTCATCATCCTGCTGATCAATTTCGCGATCACCGGCTTCGCGCTGATGGCGCGCAAGTAGCCCGGCGGCCGCAAAGCAAA
>DASZYM010000090.1:0-3360 GCA_035545355.1 Dongiaceae bacterium | reverse complement strand
GCCGAGGGGCGCCCGGAAATGCGGATGCTCGCGCGCCTTCTGCAAGGTCGCCAGCAAGCCGATCGGGCCGTAGGTCGGGCCGTAAGACGCATGGGTGCCCTCGCGCGCCGCATTCTTGATGCGGAAGTCGATGGGCTCCATACCGACCTTGTGCGCCAGCTCCTCGATCACGCTCTCGACCGCGAAATTGGCCATCGGCGCACCCGGTGCCCGATAGGCCGCCTGCTTCGGCCGGTTGGCGACCACGTCGAAGCCGACCGCGCGCACGTTCTCGAGATCGTATTGCGCGAAGGCGGTCATGGCGCCGAACTCGACCGGCGAGCCGGGGAAGGCGCCGCCCTGATAGCGCAGGGTGCAGTCGCCGGCAACGATGCGGCCGTCCTTGGTGCAGCCGATCTTCACGTCCATCGAGGCGGACGAGGTCGGGCCGGTCGCCTTGAAGACTTCGTCGCGGCTCATCACGACCTTGACCGGACGGTTGGCCTTGCGCGAGAGCGCCAGCGCCACCGGCTCGATGAACACGGTCGTCTTGCCGCCGAAGCCGCCGCCGATTTCCGACGCGGTCACGCGCAGCTTGGAGAAGTCCATGCCGAGCAGGCGCGCGCAGGTGTCGCGGACCATGAAGTGACCCTGGGTGCAGACCCAGAGCTCGCCCTGGCCGTCGGGCCCGACATTGGCGAGGCAGGCATGGGGCTCGATATAGCCCTGATGCGTCGCCTCGGTCTTGAAGGTGCGCTCGATGACGATGTCGGCCTTCTTGAAGCCGGCATCCACGTTGCCATGGCCGAATTCGTAGCGGCGCACGACGTTGGAGGCCTTCTTCGGCTTGGGCTCGACGCCGTCGGTGATGATCTTGGAATGCAGCACGGGTGCCCCCGGCTTCATCGCCTCGTCGACATCGGTGACATGCGGCAGGATCTCGTAATCGACCTTGATCAGCTTCAAGGCCTGGCGGGCGATCGAGGCGCTGGTCGCGGCGACCGCGGCCACCGCATGGCCCTCATAGAGCGCCTTCTCGCGCGCCATGATGTTGTAGAGCACGTCGTAGAGGCCGGCATCGCCGTCGGTCTTGTCCGGGAAGTCGTCGCGGGTCACGACCGCCTTCACGCCGGCAAGCTTCATCGCCTTGGAATAGTCGATGCTCTTGATCTTGGCATGGGCATGCGGCGAACGCAGGATCCGGCCGATCAGCATGCCGGGGGCGACCGCATCGGCGCCGAACTTGGCGCGGCCGGTCACCTTATCGACGCCGTCCGGACGGTTCGGGCGGGTGCCGACGACCTTGAACTTGCGGGTCTGGGATTCGGTGTTGTCCATGGATCAGGCCCTCCGCATTTCGGCGGCCGTATCCATCACGGCGCGCACGATCTTGTCATAGCCGGTGCAGCGGCAGAGGTTGCCCGCGAGCGCGAAGCGCACCTCCGTCTCGGTCGGCTTGGGATTGTGGTCGAGCAGCGACTTGGCGGCGACCAGGAAGCCCGGCGTGCAGATGCCGCATTGCAGGGCGGCATGCTCGATGAACTTCTTCTGCAAGGGATGCAGCTTCTCGCCGTTGGCCATGCCCTCGATGGTGCCGACGTTCTGACCCTCGACCTCGGCGCCGAGCACCAGGCAGGAGCAGGTCAGGCGGCCGTCGATGGTGACGCTGCAGGCGCCGCAATCGCCGGTGCTGCAGCCTTCCTTGGCGCCGGTCATGCCGAGGCGGTTGCGCAGCACGTCCAGCAGGGTCTCATCGGCCTCGCAGACGAACTCGACCGGATCGCCGTTGATCTTGGCGTTGACGGTGACGGCAGACATTACTTTCCTCCCGCGCGCTGAAGCGCAATCTTCGCCGCACGCTTGGCAAGCACGCCGGCCACTTTGATGCGATAATCCTTGGTGCCGCGCTTGTCGTCGATCGGGCGGCAGGCCGCCGAGCACGCGGCGGCCAGTGCGTCCATCGCCTTGGCGTCGAGCTTGGTGCCGATGATCGCCTTGGCGGCTTCCGGCACCAGCAGCACGGTCGGCGCCACCGCGCCGAGCGCCACGCGCGCATCCTTCACCACGCCCTTGGCATCGAGCGTCAGGCTGACGCCGACGCCGACCACCGCGATGTCCATCTCGGTGCGCGGGATGAAGCGCAGATAGGCGTCGCCGGACCTGGCCGGGCGCGCCGGGAGCAGCAGGCTTTCGATGATCTCGCCCTTCTTCAGCGAGGTCTTGCCCGGTCCCGCCGGGACCTGCTCGACCGGGATCGTGCGCTTGCCCTTGGGGCCGACGATGACGGCCTTCGCGCCCGCCGCGACCAAAGCCGGGACGCTGTCCGCCGCCGGGGAGGCGTTGCAGAGATTGCCGGTCATAGTGGCACGGCCCTGGACCTGCTTGGAGCCGATCAGGTTCGCGGCCTCGACCACGCCGGGCCAGGCCTTCTTCAAGGCGGCGTTCTCGCCGAGCTCGGCGCCGGTCACCGCCGCGCCGATCTTCCAGCCGGTGGCGCTCTTGGTCACCGTGCGGGTCGCGGCGACCCGCTTGATATCGACGATCAGGTCCGGCTCGATGAAACCGGTTCTGAGACGCACCAGCAGGTCGGTGCCCCCGGCGAGCACATAGGCCGCGCCCTTTTCCTTTGCCAGCAGCTTCGAGGCCGCCTGCAATGTATCCGGCCGTTCATAACGCATTGATAAATCACCCTCCCTTGGCTTCCGCGATGTAAACCGTCCGCTCGCCCGAAGACAAGAGCCCTACCTATTGTGGTTAGGTTTCAGGCGCGCGCATGGGCGGTGTGCTTGTGGAAGCGGTGGAAAACTCGAAGCAACCGGGGCTTTAATGCCTGGTTGTTTTCGGGTTGAACGCGCTGATCCGGACTATGCCACAGAAGAATCTCAAGAAATATCGCGAGATGCGCGACTTCTCGAAAACCGCCGAGCCCAGTGGTCTGCCGGGCGGTTCGGGAAACGCGAAAGCCGCGAAATCGACGCGCCGGCGCTTCGTCGTGCAGAAGCACGACGCGACTCGGCTGCATTACGACTTCCGCCTGGAACTGGACGGCACGTTCAAGTCCTGGGCGGTGACCAAGGGCCCCTCCAACGATCCCGCCGACAAGCGCCTCGCCGTAGAGGTCGAGGACCATCCGCTCGAATACGGCGATTTCGAAGGCACGATCCCCAAGGGCGAGTATGGCGGCGGCACGGTGCAGCTCTGGGACCGCGGCTATTGGGAGCCGGAAGGCGACAAGTCGCCCGAGGAGCAGCTCAAGAAAGGCGATTTCAAGTTCGCCCTGGACGGCGAGCGGCTGCATGGAAGCTGGGTGCTGGTGCGGATGAAGTGGAACCGCGACCGCGACAAGGGCAGCAAGCGCACCAACTGGCTGCTGATCAAGCA